>CAXICE010000141.1:0-4897 GCA_964022045.1 uncultured Polaribacter sp.
GCATTAAAATTTCCATCCCATTTTCCTTGAACGCGTAAAATTTGCTCAATAATATCTCTTGCACAACCTTCGCCACCTTTTTTATATGAAATGTATTTAGAAATTTTTTGAATTTCTGGAGCTGCATCATTTGGACAACATGGCATTCCAACCAATTTCATTACAGGATAATCAGGAATATCATCGCCCATATACAATACATTTTCTGGTTGTAAATTGTATTTTTCAACCAATTCGTTGTATTGCTTAATTTTATCGTGAGCGCCTAAATAAACATCTTTAATTCCTAAACCTTGTAATCTTTTTCGAACACCTTCATTATTTCCACCCGAAATAATACACACATTTAAACCAGCGTCAACAGCAGTTTTTAAAGCATATCCATCTTTAATATTCATGTGTCTTACCAATTCTCCGTTCGGAAAAACAGTAACCATTCCGTTTGTTAAAACACCATCAACATCAAAAATTAGTGTATTTATTTTTGGTAAATATTCTTTATAACTTTTTTCCATAATTAATTTTCTTGGATAGATTTTGAAAGCAGTTTGTATATTTTCTGCTGTTGTAAATTTAAATTTTCTAAATGATTTTCGATGGTTTGCACATCGTTTCTTTTTGCTGGACCTGTTTGTGCATTTTCTGGTGAAATAGATTGTATTTTCTTTGCTGTTTCTTCTATTAACGGATACAAAATTTCAAACGGAACATCGTTTTTCTCACAAATATCGTGTGCAATTTTATACATATGATTGCTGAAATTATTCACAAAAACAGCTGCAACATGTAATTTTTTTCGTTGCTCAGAACTGATTTGAAACACATTATTCCCTATTGATTTTGCTAACTTTTCTAACAAATTATAATCGTCTGGATTTGATGTTTCTAAACAAAACGGAATCGTTTTAAAATCAACTGATTTGTCTTTAGAAAAACTTTGCAACGGATAAAAAACTCCTTTTCTTTCATTGACAATCACATCAATATCAACAGCTCCAGAAGTATGTGTTATCAATCCATTTCTATTATTTAAAGATTTAGAAACATCAGCAATTGCATCATCAGAAACTGCAATTATAGTGACATCAGCAATAGGAATGCTCTCTAATTTTCTAGAATTAATTTTTGAAACAGCGATGTTTTCTGCTTTCAAAAAAGCATTGTATAAATGTGTTGCCACATTTCCGTTACCTAAAATTACTACTGAAATCATATAAGCGAAGATATTGAAATTAATTTTCAACAATTAGGTATTTAAAAATATTTTCGCATATTTGCAGCCTTATGATTGTTTAAATAGACTTCTGTTTTGTCGTTTCTTACACGACCCAAATTTATCAGCATTGAAAACTTTTTCAACGCTGTATTCTATTATTTTAAATTTTATAAAAAATGTCAAAAGACAATCAATTATCAATAAAAAGCATTTTTCAACTTTTTAAAGACGCTGTTACCGGAAAAGAACAAGATTTTACAACGGGTAGTATCAGAAAAGCAGTTTTCTTATTAGCAATTCCGATGATTTTAGAAATGCTAATGGAATCAATTTTTGCATTGGTAGATATTATTTACGTTTCTAGAGTTAGCGTAAATGCTGTTGCAACCATCGGTTTAACTGAGTCTGTAATCACATTAGTATATGCAGTTGCCATCGGATTAAGTATGGCTGCAACCGCAATTGTAGCGCGAAGAATTGGCGAAAAAGATAATAAAGGCGCAAATCAAGCTGCAGTACAAGTCATGATTTTAGGATTTGTAATTGCGTTAATTATTAGTGTTATCGGAATTTTATATCCGAAGGAAATCTTAGGATTAATGGGAGCAGAACCAGATTTAATTGCTGAAGGTTTTGGCTACACAAAAATATTATTGGGTGGAAATTTAACCATCATGTTTTTGTTTTTAATCAATGCTATTTTTAGAGGCGCAGGAAATGCTTCTATTGCAATGTGGACGTTGATTTTATCTAATGGATTAAATATTATTTTAGATCCAATTTTTATTTTTGGACTTGGACCAATTCCTGCTTATGGAGTAGAAGGCGCCGCAATCGCAACCACAATTGGAAGAGGAACTGCTGTAGTTTGGCAATTAATAGCATTGTTTTATGGTTTTGGTAAAATCAAAATTGCCGTAAAAGATTTAATTATCAGAGTTTCTGTGATGATGAATTTAATCAAAGTTTCTTTGGGAGGAATTGGACAGTTTTTAATCGGAACTTCTAGTTGGGTTTTCTTAATGAGAATTATGTCTGAATTTGGAAGTGAAGTACTTGCAGGTTATACAATTGCAATTAGAATAATGATGTTTACGTTAATGCCAGCTTGGGGAATGAGTAATGCTGCCGCAACATTGGTTGGACAAAATTTAGGTGCTAAAAAACCAGATAGAGCAGAGAAATCTGTTTGGAAAACAGGTAAATACGCTGCTTATTTTATGGGATTTGTTTCCATTATTTATTTAGTATTTGCACCCACTTTTTTAAGTTGGTTTAGTGATAATCCTGAAGTTGTGAAGAATGGTGCTTTGTGTTTGCAAATTATTGCAGCTGGTTATATTTTTTACGCTTACGGAATGGTGATTATCCAATCTTTTAATGGTTCTGGAGATACAAAAACGCCAACTTATATCAATTTTGTTTGTTTTTGGTTGTTTCAATTACCGTTTGCGTATGTAACGGCAATCACTTTTGAAGCAGGACCAATCGGAGTGTTTTTATCAATAACATTAGCAGAAGTATTGATTGCAATAATCGGAATTTGGTTATTCAAAAAAGGAAAATGGAAAACAGTACAAGTGTAATTGTTTTCTTAAATTAGCTGATAGAAATTATTATAATGAAAGAAAATAAAAATTTAGGAATAAATACCATTTGTACGCACGTTGGTGAAGTAAAAGATGAACAATTTAAAGGTGCAATTTCGCCAATTTATATGTCAACTTCGTATGAGTTTGATAATGTAAATGTAAAGCGTTATCCGCGTTATTTTAATACGCCAAATCAAGAAATGTTATGCAAGAAAATTGCAGCATTAGAAAAGACCGAAAATGCTTTGATATTTGGATCTGGAATGGCAGCGGTTAGTACAACTTTATTGGCTTTTTTACATAAAGGAGATCATATTGTGTTGCAACAAACTTTGTATGGCGGAACCTATAATTTTGTGGTTGAAGAGTTTGATAAATTCGGAATTGAATATTCATTTACCAAAGATTTATCTATCGAGTCATTTCAAAAAGAAATCAAAGAAAATACAAAGGTTTTATATATTGAAACACCATCAAATCCGTTGTTGACAATAACAGACATGAAGGCAATTTCTAAATTGGCAACTAAAAACGGAATTGTAACAATGATTGACAATACTTTTGCATCACCTATAAATCAAACACCTGTTGATTTCGGAATTGACATTATGTTACATTCGGCAACAAAATATATGGGCGGACATTCTGATGTTTTAGCTGGAGCAGTTGCTGCATCAAATGAACATATTGATAAAATATGGAATGTCGCAAAAAATTTGGGTGGAAGTTTAAGTGATTTTACAGTTTGGATGTTAGAACGTAGTTTAAAAACATTGAATTTACGTGTGAAGCGTCAAAGTAAAAATGCATTAAAAATGGCTAAGTATTTGGCACAAAACAACAATGTTTCTAGAGTTTATTATCCAGGATTAAAAGGACATCCAAATTATAAATTGGCTAAAAAGCAAATGAAAAATTTTGGAGGAATGTTATCTTTTGAATTGAATGATTCAATTAACGCAATGGATTTTATGAATGCTTTAGAATTGATAAAACCATCAATGAGTTTGGCAGGAATTGAAAGTACAATGTTAAGTCCAACACAAACATCTCACGCATTATTATCACCCGAAGAAAGAGCACATCAAGGAATAAAAGATGGTTTGATTCGTTTTTCAGTCGGAATTGAAGAAACAAAAGATTTAATTGCTGATATTGAGCAAGCTAT
This sequence comes from uncultured Polaribacter sp., assembly GCA_964022045.1. Classification (GTDB taxonomy): domain Bacteria; phylum Bacteroidota; class Bacteroidia; order Flavobacteriales; family Flavobacteriaceae; genus Polaribacter. The sequence continues at coordinate 3,977 of CAXICE010000141.1, forward strand.
AAAAAGTTTACAGTAGTTCAGTTAGCAGTTGCAGTAAACAATTCAACGAATAAACAAATACACTTTAAAAAATGAAACTAGATATATTAGCTTTTGGAGCGCATCCAGATGATGTAGAATTAGGAGCAGGAGCAACCATTGCAAAAGAAATTTCTTTAGGAAAAAAAGTAGGAATTGTAGATTTAACACGTGGTGAATTAGGAACGCGTGGCTCTGCAGATTTACGTGATATTGAAGCAGCAAATGCAGCAAAAATTTTAGGCGTTTCAGTTAGAGAAAACGTTGGTTTTGCTGATGGATTTTTTACAAATGATAAAAAACATCAATTAGAAATTATAAAAATGATTCGTAAATACCAACCAGAAATTGTGTTGTGTAATGCGATTGATGACCGACATATTGATCATCCGAAAGGAAGTAAATTAGTTTCTGATGCTTGCTTTTTAAGCGGATTATTAAAGATTGAAACCGAAGTAGAAGGGAAGCAACAAGAAAAATGGCGACCAAAACAAGTATATCATTATATACAATGGAAAAATATTGACCCTGATTTTGTGGTTGATGTTACAGGTTTTATGGATGCTAAGATAGAATCTGTAAAAGCATATAGTTCTCAGTTTTTTGATCCGACAAGTAAAGAGCCAGAAACGCCAATTACAAGTAAAAATTTTATTGACAGTATTGGTTATAGAGCAAATGATTTAGGTAGATTGATTGGTGTAGAATCTGCAGAAGGTTTTACCACAGAGCGTTACGTTGCTGTAGAAAATTTAAGTAAATTAATTTGATTTTTTTTGGTTGTAAATTAAAAATTGAAGTATATTTGCATCCGAAATTACATGGTGGTTGTAGCTCAGTTGGTTAGAGTATCGGTTTGTGGTACCGAGGGTCGCGGGTTCGAATCCCGTCTTCCACCCAAAA
>CAXICE010000142.1:0-4890 GCA_964022045.1 uncultured Polaribacter sp.
CGTAATTTTCGTGGAGCTAAATTGCATAAAACAGTAACTTGTTGTCCAATAATATCCTCTGGCTTAAAGCTTTCGGCAATTCCAGAAACAATAGTTCTTACATCAATACCAACATCTACTTTTAGTTGTAATAACTTCTTCGTTTTTGGCACTTTTATCGCTTCTAAAATAGTTCCAACACGCATGTCTAATTTGGTAAAATCGTCAAATTCTATGGTTTCTTTTTGCGGTTCTACTTTTTTATTTGCTTGTTCGTTTGCTGTTTTTGTAGCTTGTAATTTATCTAATTGTGCTTGAATTTCATTGTCTTCAATCTTCGCAAATAACAATTCTGCTTTGTTTATTTGATGATTTGCTGATAATAAAACTTCTTTTTCAGAAACATCATTCCAAGATAAATTAGCATCAACATTTAAAATTCCTTTCAATTTTTTAGCAGTAAAAGGTAAAAATGGTTCGCATAAAACAGATAATCCAGCAGCGATTTGTAACGCAACATTCATAATTGTTTTAACACGTTCTTCATCTTGTTTGATAACTTTCCAAGGTTCTTCATCAGCTAAATATTTATTTCCTAAACGCGCTAAATTCAATAATTCTTGAGAAGCTTCTCTAAAACGATAACGTTCAATTGAACGCGAAATCACATTCGGAAATTCTTTTAATTGTGCCAAAACTTCTTCATCAACTTCCGTTAAATTTGAAGTTTCAGGAACAATTCCATTGTAGTATTTATTCGTTAAAACCACCACACGATTGATAAAGTTCCCAAAAATGGCAACCAATTCGTTGTTGTTTCTTGCCTGGAAATCTTTCCAAGTAAAATCGTTGTCTTTAGTTTCTGGTGCAGTTGCCGTTAAAGCATAACGCAATACATCTTGTTTTTCAGGAAAATCGACTAAATATTCGTGCAACCAAACCGCCCAATTTTTAGAAGTTGATAATTTATTGCCTTCTAAATTTAAAAACTCATTTGCTGGCACGTTTTCTGGCATCACATAATCTCCGTGCGCTTTTAACATGGCAGGAAAGATAATACAGTGAAAAACAATGTTATCTTTTCCAATAAAATGCACCAATTTGGTGTCGTCTTTTTTCCAATAATCTTCCCAGTTTTTATTGTTTTCCGAAGCCCATTCTTTGGTAGCAGAAATATATCCAATCGGTGCATCAAACCAAACATATAAAACTTTTCCGTCAGCACCTTCAACCGGAACAGGAATTCCCCAATCCAAATCACGCGTTACTGCTCTTGGTCTTAATCCATCATCAATCCAAGATTTTACTTGTCCTAAAACGTTGGGTTTCCAATCGTTTTTATGACCTTCTAAAATCCATTCTTTTAAAAATGCTTCGTGTTTATCCAACGGTAAAAACCAGTGTTTTGTTTCTTTTAAAGTCGGTACATTCCCTGTGATTGAAGACTTCGGATTGATTAAATCTGTAGCGTTATGACTCGTTCCACAACTTTCACATTGATCGCCATAACTTTCTTCATTTCCACATTTTGGACAGGTTCCAACAACAAATCTGTCAGCTAAATATTGATTTGCTTCTGCATCGTATAATTGCTCAGTAACTTCTTCAATAAATTCACCATCATTATATAGTTTTGTAAAAAAATCTGAAGCTGTTTTATGATGAATTTCTGCCGAGGTTCTTGAATAATTATCAAAAGAAATTCCAAAATCAGCAAAAGAAGTTTTTATAATTTCGTGATATTTATCAACTACTTGTTGTGGCGTAATTCCTTCTTTCTTTGCTTTAATGGTAATAGGAACACCATGCTCATCAGAACCACAAACAAAAACTACATCTTCTCCTTTTAAACGCAAATAACGCGTATAAATATCTGCAGGAACATAAACACCAGCTAAATGACCAATATGCACAGGTCCGTTTGTATAAGGCAAAGCCGCAGTAATTGTATATCTTTTTGGAGTCTTCATTTTTATCTTGTTGATAGGTTTAAAAACCTGTTTTGGACTGATTTTTGAAATGCAAAAGTACGCAAAACCAACGAAAACACATTTTTTTAAGACGTCAAAAATAGATACATTTACAAAAAGCATTTTTTATGAAAACACTAAAACTTTTATTGATTGTAATATTTTCATTTGTTTTAACCAACAATCAATTATTAGCGCAAGAAAACTCAAATTTAATTACGCCGCCATATTTACAAAAAGGCGATACGATTGCAATTGTAGCACCGGCAGGAAAATTAACAACCAGAAAAGACGTAATTGACAAAGCAAAAGCATTGGCAGAAAGTTGGGGTTTGCATGTAGTTTACGGAAAACATTTGTTTGATACATCAGGACATTTTTCTGCAACGGATGAAGAAAGAACTGCAGATTTTCAAAAAGCTATGGATAACCCAAATATAAAAGCTATTTGGGCTGGACGAGGTGGTTACGGAACGGTTAGAATTTTAGATCGTTTAGATTTTACAAAATTTAAAGAAAGTCCAAAATGGATTATTGGATATTCTGATATTACTGCGTTGCATTCTCATTTAAATGTTTTGGGTTATGAAACCATTCATGCAATGATGGGAACAAGTTTAGCAGATGATCCAGAGAAAATTGTAGAAACTTTAAAGTCGTTTAAAAAATCAATTTTTGGAGAAAAATTAAGCTATAGTTTGGTTTCTGTAAAAGAGAATAGAAAAGGGAAAGGAAAAGGACAAATTATTGGTGGAAATTTATCACTCCTAGCATCGATGTTGGGCTCTGAAAGTCAAATGAACGGAGACGGGAAGATTCTGTTTATTGAAGAAGTTGGGGAATATAAATATAGCATGGACAGAATGTTGCGAAGTTTAAAACGTGCAGGTTTTTTTGAAAAATGTAACGGAATTATTGTTGGAGATATTTCTAATATTAAAACAAATTCAACAAAATGGGGAAGCTCAATTGAACAATTAATTTATGATGTTGTAGCAGAATATGATTTTCCAATTTTATATCAATTTCCTGCAGGTCATGAAGCAGATAATAGAGCTTTGATATTCGGTAGAAACATTGAAATGCACGTTACTAAAAAAGGAATTTCTACGGTTGTGTTTGATAAATAAAAATGGCACAGCATAACCAACTTGGAGAAAAAGGCGAGCAGTTAGCAGTTGATTATTTGTTAGAACATAATTATAAAATTGTTGCTCAGAATTATCGTTTTTTAAAAGCAGAAGTTGATGTTATTGCTCAAAAAGAAAACGTATTAATTTGTGTTGAAGTGAAAACACGTTCTACAATCGATTTTGGAAATCCGCAAGATTTTATCAATCCGAAGAAAATAAAATTATTGGTTTCTGCAATGGATAATTATGTTGTAGAAAATGATTTAGATGTAGAAGTACGATTTGATATTATTGCTATTGTAAAACAAAAAAACATCTTTCAAATAGAACATTTAAAAGACGCTTTTTTACATTTTTAATACTTTATTCTAAGTATTTAATAATTTTTTGAAGTTCATCTAACGTTTGTGGTTTTGCAATAATTTTTTTGTTTTTATCTAACACAATATAAGTTGGTGTTGAATAAATCTGATACGTTCTTGCAATTGGGTTTTCCCATTTTTTTAGGCCGATAACATGATGCCAATTCGGGTATTTTCGAATATGCTTATTCCATTCTTTATTATTGTCTTCCATTCCGAATGCAATAACTTTTGATTTTTTAATTCCTTTTGTAGCTGCATATAATTGCGGAACCTCTCTTAAACAATGACCGCAACCTGTACTCCAAAAAACCAACACATAATTATTAGCTTCGTTTATAGTAGAAAGTTTATAGTTTTTTCCGTTTGTATTCCAAGTAATTTCTGGTGCAATTCTTCCAACAGAAACAGCGGTTCTTTCTAAATAATTAACGGTAAACTCTGTGCTTTGAATATTTGTTGGCAGTTTTTTATAAAATGAATTTAATAAATAATCAGAAAACTCTATGTTTTGAGAGTTTACAAATTGTGTTATTAAAAACTCAGTAATATCTTTTTTAAATGTTTGCGTTTTAGCCATTGCTAAAACTCTTTTCACAGCCTTATCATATAATTCTCTTTGCTTTTTTGGATCTTCAGAATAGTTCATGTAAAACACATAATCTGTAATTCTATCAACCAAAAAAGTAGAATTATATAATGTTTTGTTATCAAAATCTATCGTATCAAAAAAGTGCTCATTAATGTTTTTTAAATATTCTTGCGGATCTTTTGCAATAACAGGATTGTTGTACCTATTAGTTGCTTTTATAAAATGATACACCATTTTACCATTAGATTTTGCTAAATATTGTTTTTGTAAACTAGCAATTTTTGCCAATTGTGTTTTATATAAATTGGCTGTTTTTGCTTGCGGATTTTTTAAATACGCAATTTGTAAAGAATCGGTTTTATACTGTTGACTTGATACCGTATTAATGTATTCTTGATATAATTTATTTTCAATCGATTTTGAAAAACGAATGGTTTCTTCTGCTTTTTCTGGATTAAAAGTAAACGAAACATTTTCTTTATTGAATAAGAAATCTGCAAAACCATTTCCTTCTGTTTTGTAATTTACTCGATATGCTCCAGGTTTTGTGTTTGCGGGTAAATCAAAAGAAAATTTACCATCAGCAATTTTTCCGCTTTTTACAAAAACCTGTCTAGCGCCTTCAATTTTATACAAAATAACCCAATTGTATTTTCCGGCAGGTTTCATTTCTCCGTTCACTTTAAATTGTGCTTGTAAACTAAATGAAACAAGAGCTAGTAGTAAGAATATTTTTTTCATTAATTATGATTTAATTTCTTGATAAATTTCAAGAAGCGTACCAAAATTACTATTTATAACTTAAAATAATTACATTGCTTTAAAATTATTAACATGAATTTCACAAATAAAGT
>CAXICE010000143.1:0-4888 GCA_964022045.1 uncultured Polaribacter sp.
TATTCAGATCCGTATTGGCTAAGAAATAAAGGAACTTTGGGAATGTATTCAGTTAAAGATCCAACACAGATTGGAAACCCAGAATCTAACCGACCTTTGCAAGTTGAATTCAATTTAAATATTTGGGAACACGACATTACTTTTACAAAAGATGTGGTTTACAGATATTCTAAAAGAGATGTTGGAGAAATTTACGAGCCGTTTGAAGTGTTACCAGAAGTAACCACCAAAATGGCAAATAAAGTAATTATTTTTTCTGACGGAAAAGCACAAAAAGTACAAGTTGTTGTGAGAGCCGGAAAGAAAAACGTTAAAGGAAATGTACAATTAGAAATTCCAAATAATTGGAGCGTTTCTCCAAAGCAAATTCCGTTTGCTATTGCTCAAAAAGGCGATAATGTTACAGTAGATTTTATGGTAACTCCGCCAGCAAAACAATCAGAAGGAACTTTAAAAAGTATTGCTGTTATCAACGGTAAAAAATATGAAAAAGAGTTGATTGAAATCAATTACAATCACATTCCGAAGCAATCTGTATTGCTAAATTCTGAAGCTAAAATTGTACGATTAAATATTCAGAAAAACGGAAATTACATCGGTTATATTAAAGGCGCTGGAGATGCAATTCCAGAAAGTTTACGACAAATAGGTTACAATGTAATTACCATTAATCCAGAAGAAATTAATGAAGAAAACTTGCATAAATTTGATGCAGTTGTATTGGGAATTAGAGCGTATAATACGGTTGATGTTTTAAAATTCAAACAGAAATTCTTGTTAGATTATGTAGAAAAAGGTGGAAATATGATTGTGCAATACAACACAAGCGGACGAAGAGGAATTGATGTAAAAGCACCGTTTGATTTGTCAGTTTCTAGAGATCGAGTTACAGATGAAACTGCTGAGGTAAAAATCTTAGCAAAAAATCATTCGTTAATGAATTTCCCAAATAAAATTGAAGCATCAGATTTTGATGGTTGGGTTCAAGAACGCGGATTGTATTTCCCGAATAAATGGGGCAAAGAATTCACACCTGTTTTATCGATGAATGATAAAGGAGAAACTGCTAAAAACGGAAGTTTATTAGTCGCAAAATATGGCAAAGGACATTATATGTACACAGGTTTAAGTTTCTTTAGAGAATTGCCAGCTGGCGTTTCTGGAGCGTATAAAATCTTTGCAAATATGTTATCAATAGGAAAAGATAACATACAAACAAAAACAGAAATTAAAGAATAATAATATGGAAACACAAAAGCGTCCTTGGAAAAAAATATACAGTTTGGTGTTAATTGCCAATTTTATATACATCATTCTTTTTTATTTTATCACAACATATTTTTCAAATTAAGCACATAAATTATGGAATTATTAGATTGGATTGTACTTTCTGCTACCTTATCATTTATTGTGATTTTTGGTGCTTATAAAACAAGAAAAAACACTTCTGTACAAGATTATATCAAAGGTGGAAATGACACCAAATGGTGGACAATCGGTTTGTCTGTAATGGCAACTCAAGCAAGTGCGATTACTTTCTTATCAACGCCAGGACAAGCATTTCATAGCGGAATGGGTTTTGTGCAGTTTTACTTCGGATTACCAATTGCAATGGTTATAATTTGTTTGGTTTTTATTCCGATTTATCACAAATTAAAAGTCTATACAGCCTACGAATATTTAGAAGGAAGATTCGATTTAAAAACAAGAACCTTAGCGGCGATTTTGTTTTTAATTCAACGTGGATTGGCAGCCGGAATTACCATTTTTGCACCAGCGATTATTTTATCTGCTGTGTTGGGTTGGGATTTGGTTTCCTTAAATATTATCATCGGAGTTTTGGTAATTATTTACACGGTTTCTGGCGGAACAAAAGCAGTAAATGTTACCCAAAAACAACAAATGGTGATTATTTTCTTCGGAATGTTAGTAGCGTTTTTTATGATTATTGATCAATTACCTGAAGATATTACTTTTTCTAAAGCTTTAGATATCGCTGGAGCAAGTGGAAAAATGGAAGTGCTCGATTTTTCGTTTGATTTAAGCAATCGTTATACGGTTTGGACAGGGTTTTTAGGTGGAACATTTTTAATGCTATCTTATTTTGGAACAGATCAAAGTCAGGTGCAACGTTATTTATCTGGAAAATCAGTTAGAGAAAGTCAACTTGGATTGTTGTTTAACGGATTGTTAAAAGTGCCAATGCAGTTTTTTATTCTGTTAGTTGGTGTCATGGTTTTTGTGTTTTATCAATTTAATTCAGCGCCTTTAAATTTTAATCCGAAGGCAAACGAAGCAGTTTTGAATTCTGAATATGCATCAGAATATAAATCCTTAGAAAATCAATATAAAAAGCTAGAAAACGATAAAAAAGCATTGATTTTAAACGGCGTTCAAGAAAGTGATAAAGTGCAAATAAAAGCATTAGAAAAAGAAAGCATCGCTTTAAAAGAAAAAGCAAAAACAGTAATAACAAAAGCAAATGATTCGGTAGAAACCAACGATAAAGATTATGTGTTTATCCACTTTATATTAAACAATTTGCCACGTGGTTTAATCGGATTGTTATTGGCAGTAATTTTATCGGCAGCAATGTCATCAACCGCATCAGAGTTAAATGCATTGGCTTCTACAACTGCAATCGATTTATATAAGCGAAATGTAAAAGACGAAAAATCAGAAGAACATTATGTGAAAATGTCTAAATGGTTTACGTTAGGTTGGGGAATTCTCGCAATTCTTGTGGCTTGTGTTGCTAATTTATTTGATAATTTAATTCAGTTGGTAAACATCATTGGTTCTATTTTCTACGGAAATGTATTGGGGATTTTCTTACTAGCATTTTTCCTGAAATTTGTAAAAGGAAATGCAGTGTTTATTGCAGCTTTAATTACGCAAGTAATTATTATTGGTGTTTTCTTAATGGATTGGCTGCCTTATTTATGGCTGAATTTATTGGGTTGTATTTTAGTAATGACAATTGCTGTTATTTTGCAATCTATAAAACCTTCAAAAATTGAATTTGCGAAAGATTAATCTGTCATTCTAAACTTTATCACCAAAGAAGAAAGAATTGTAATCATTCCGATGGATAAAATGGCGTAATCAATTCCCCAAATATCAGCGATAATTCCTGATAAAATGGCACCAATTGCGTATCCTAAATCGCGCCATAATCTAAAAACACCAATGCTTTCTGCGCGTTGCGTTGGAGTAGTGGTTGCTGCAATTGCTGATAAAAATGTTGGATACACCAGCGCAGTTCCAAATCCTAAAATGGCGGCAAGAAACACTAAACCATAAAATGTTGAAACATATAAAATTGTAATAATTGCAAATCCTTGTAACAACATTCCCCAAAACAACATTTTCTTTTTGGAATACACATCAGACATTTTTCCTGTGAATAATTGTCCAATTCCCCAAACAGTTGGATAAATCGCAGCAATAATTCCGATGGATTTTGTGTCGAATTTCAAATCAAATAATAGAATTGGCAACAAACCCCAAATCATTCCATCATTTAAATTATTTACCAAACCTGCTTGTGTAATTGCGCTTAAGTTTTTGTTCTTAAAAGTAGTTTCTAAAAAGACATTTTCTAAATTACTTTTTGTATCAATTTTCTGTTCTTGATTGACAAATTTTCTAGTATCGTTTACAAACAAAACAGATAGTAATAATCCAATTATTGATATTCCAATTCCGATGTAAAAAGGATACGGTGTAATTCCGTAATTTTGAGCAACAATTCCTGTGAAAAAAGCCACAATACCAACTGCAAAATAACCAGCGAATTCGTTAATTCCCATTGCTAAACCCCTGTCTTTTTCGCCAACTAAATCAATTTTCATAACAACAGTGCTGCTCCAAGTTAAACCTTGATTAATTCCTAATAAAATATTGGCGAAGATTACCCAATTCCAATGATTAGCATTCATTAAAATAAACGGAATTGGCAATGCAAAAATCCAACCTAAAATCAATAAGTTTTTTCGACCATATTTGTTGGCTAATTTTCCTGTAAAATAATTAGTGATCGCTTTTGTAATTCCGAATGCAATGATAAAAGAAAGTATGGCTGTTTTAGAAGCAACTCCAAATTCGAGTTCAGCAAATTTTGGAAAAATGGTTCTTTCTAAACCAACCATCCCGCCAACAAAAGCATTTACAATTACCAGAATTGTAAATTGAATCCAATTTTCTTTTAAGCCAAGTTTTGGTTTGTTCATAAAGTCTTTTCGAAAATTCTATATTTCTTATAAATCGTATGATTCATGCGCTCGTAAGTTGCGCGCATTTGCGTGTTTTCTTCCATTGTAACATGACTGTCCATAACTTTTAATCCACCTTTTCTGGCAGAATCAAACAAGGCAACAGACATTAAAGCATCTAAACCAGAATTTCGATATTCTTGTAAAACACAACCTAATAACATGTCTAATTGTGTGGCGGTTTTTAATGCTTTTAAAAGATGTAAAAAACCGAAAGGTAACAAGCGTCCATTTGCTTTTTTAAATCCGTTGGTAATATTTGGCATCGCAACTAAAAAAGCCACAACCTTGTCGTTTTTATCTTGTACTAATTTGATGTAATTCGGATTTAGCAATGGTAAAAATCTGTTCGAAAACTCTGATGCTTCTTTGTCATCTAAAGCTGCAAATCCATAAATATCTGTATAGGTTTTATTGATTAAATCGAATACCGTTTTCACATACGGTTTGATTTCTGATGATTTGGTAAATTCTAAAATTTTAAAGCCTCTAGATTTTACTCTTTCTGCTATTTTTAAATAAATTTCTGGTGTTTTTTCTTCAAGTTTTACACGATATTGAAACAAGTCTATTTTCTTTTGATAACCGTTTCTTTCTGTATGAGAAATCATGTA
>CAXICE010000144.1:0-4851 GCA_964022045.1 uncultured Polaribacter sp.
GGCATTTTTAATCGTTTAAACAATTTAAATACCATTTTAGAACCTACAAATTCGTGTGCATGAAACGTCCAACCTTGCTTTTTATGAAACTTTTTTGTGGGTGCTTTTCCAATATCGTGTAATAAAGCAGCCCAACGCAACCAAACATCGTTTGTATTTTCTGAAATATTATCAACTACTTCTAACGTATGATAAAAATTATCTTTATGTTTTTGACCTTCTACCTCTTCTACTCCTTTTAATGCAATTAATTCTGGTAATATTTGTGGCAATAATTTGGTTGATTCTAATAATAAAAATCCAACTGAAGGTTTTACAGAAAGCATTATTTTATTCAGCTCATCAACAATTCTTTCTTTGGTAATTATTTTTAACCGATCAGCATTTTTAGAAATTGCATCTAAAGAATTGTTTTCAATCTTGAAATGCAATTGACTAGCAAATCTAATGGCGCGCATCATTCTTAATGGATCATCAGAATACGTAATATTTGGCTCTAAAGGTGTTCTAATAATTTTATTTTCTAAATCTTGTACACCGTTAAAAGGATCTAACAACAAGCCAAAATCTTCTTTATTTAAACTTAATGCCAAAGCGTTTATCGTAAAATCTCTTCTATTTTGATCATCTTGCAAAGTTCCTGCTTCAACTTCTGGATTTCTACTTTCTTCAGAATATGATTCTTTTCTTGCGCCAACAAACTCAATTTCGATGTCTTTATAACGCAACATTGCCGTTCCGTAAGTTTTAAAAACCTGAACTTTTGGTTTTGTTGGTAATAATTCGGCAACTTTTTCTGCCAATTCTATTCCGCTTCCAACTGCTACAACATCTACATCTTTAGCGTCGCCTCTTTCTAATAAAAAATCACGTACAAAACCACCAATTACATAGCTTTTTACGTTTAATAATTGAGATGCTTTTGAAATATAGTTAAAGATTGAGTCAGAAATAGCCTCTTTATAAAATTGTTGTTGCATAAATTTATTCTCTAATAACTTCTACTTCATTTGTATCCGTAATTCTAAGGATTCTTGATGAAGCTGTTGTTATTTTTTCTTGCTGCAAATTTACTACATAATCTACGCTATCCAAAATTGTTCTACTGATTTCTGAAAAGCTTTTTGGTGTTGGTTCTCCACTAACATTAGCTGATGTAGAAACAATAGGTTTACCGAACTGACGAATTAATTCTTGACAAAATTCATTTTGTACAATTCTAATTGCAATTGTATTGTCTTTTGCAATGCAGTTTTCTGCTAAATCTTTTGGGTTTTTATAAATAATTGTTGTTGGTCTTTTTGATTCTCTTAAAATCTGTAGTGCTTTTTTGGGGATAAATTCCACATAGTTTTGAAGCATTTCTAAAGAATCAACCAAAATAATTAAACTTTTACTTTCTGCGCGTTGTTTGATTCTAAAAATCTTGGCAACCGCTTTTTCATTAGTAGCATCACATCCAATTCCCCAAACGGTATCTGTTGGATATAGAATTATTTTATTTTGCTGAACCTTTTCTACAGTATTTTTAAGTTCAAAATTAAACATTTCTATTCATTGCTTTTTGGCTTAACCAGGTTCCAAATTTATAAGACTGATAATAATACCTTATCAATTCTATAAACAAATATAGATTTAATTTTAGTTTTGGTATAAAAAAGAAAACAACTCCAAGAATTGCACCAATCAGTTTAGACATAAACGTTGAAAGCACTAACAAAAACAATAAAAATTTTCTTTTAAACCTTGTAAAATGATTTCTAATATATACATGTTTAGAAATTACAACCTCAGTTTTTGTAATACTTGCTGTTTTAATATTTATTCTAGATGCTCCTCCATGATTATGAATAATATTTACATCTTTTAATAAAACTACTTCTCCATCTAAATCTCTTACTTTCTTAGATAAGTCTACATCTTCAAAATACATCCAATAATCTTCGTTCCAGCCATTTATTTTTTGAAACCATTTTCTAGAAATAAAAACTACAGAACCAGAAACCCAATTTGGAAAAATTTTCTCATCATCTTGTTTGGTTTCTTTAGCAAAAAGTCTATAAATAGCTCTTGTAATTCCAAACAATGTTAAACCTCCTGGAAAAATTCTATCTACATCTTCAAAAGTACCATTGTTATTTAGTTGATTGCAAGACACAATTCCATAGTTTTCATTTTCATTAATACAAGTAGACATTTTATATATTGCATTTTCACTTGCAATTGTATCAGGATTTAAAAAAAGCATATTTTTTCCGACAGAATGTATTGCACCTAAATTACATCCATTAGCAAAACCATTATTTCCAGAGTTTTCTATAAATTTAAATTGCGAATATTCAGCTGAAAACTCTTTTAATTTTCCGTCATTAGATTTATTATCAACAATAACAACTTCAAAAGAAAAATTATCTTGTTTAAAATGAGTTATCGCATCCAAACAATTCTTTAAATGTTTCCAGCTTTTATAGTTTACTATAATTATAGATACGTCTTTTTGTATACTATCAACATTAAAACTTTTAATTGAATTGATTGTTTTAACGGGTTGATTTTTCAGTTTTAAAAGCTCTACATATCTTCTCCAAACTCCGTATGCATGTACTTTAGAAATGATAATTCCTTGATATCCATCTAAAAAACCTAGCTTAATTATATACTGAATAAAAAACCTCACTAAAGGTTTAATAAACAAATGATAAGGAGTTACAAACTTACCTTTCTCTAATAATTCTTCAGCTTGTAATTTTGCATATACTTTTAACTTATTTCGGTAAGATTTATAGTTTTTATAAGAATAATGATTAATTCTTTCTGATAAGAACCCAACTTTTGACTCTGTTTCAATTTCTTCATGCACTTTTCCTTTGTATGTAGATTCTGTTTTTTTAAATAAACGAATCACTTTATCTCTTTGCCAACCGCTAAATTTGAGCTTCTTTTGCTTAAAAAAAAAGTTTCGATAAATATAAAATGCCGAACATTTTGTATCAGAATTAATTATTTTTAAAACTTCTTTTTCTAACTCTTTTGTTAGTGTTTCATCTGCATCCAACAGAAAAACCCACTCATTAGAAGCTTTGTTAATAGCAAAGTTCTTTTGTTTTGAAAAATCATCAAACTTTCTTTGGATTAAAACAGCATTAGATTCTTTAACAATATCTACTGTTCTGTCTGAACTAAAAGAATCAATTACAATAATTTCATCCGCAAAACTAACCGAATCTAATGCTCTTTGAATATTAGACTCTTCGTTAAAAGTTGGAATTATTGCTGTAATTTTTGTCATAAATTAAACTGCTACATCGTACTCACGTAAAGCATCATTTAACGATGTTTTTTTATCTGTACTTTCTTTTCTTTTTCCGATGATTAATGCACACGGAACGTTGTATTCACCAGCAGCGAATTTCTTGGTATAACTTCCAGGAATTACCACAGAACGCGCAGGAACAATTCCTTTCATTTCTATTGGTTCATCACCAGTAACATCAATAATTTTTGTTGATGCAGTTAATACAACATTTGCTCCTAAAACAGCTTCTGTTTCTACTTTTACACCTTCAACAACTATACAACGAGAGCCCACAAAAGCGCCATCTTCTATAATTACTGGAGCCGCTTGTAATGGCTCTAAAACTCCGCCAATTCCAACACCGCCAGACAAATGCACATTTTTTCCGATTTGCGCACAAGAACCAACTGTTGCCCAAGTATCAACCATTGTTCCTTCGTCCACATAAGCACCAATATTTACATAACTTGGCATTAAAATAGTTCCGGCAGAAATATATGCACCATGACGCGCAACTGCATTTGGCACAACTCTAATTCCTTTTTCTTCGTAATTTCTTTTCAACGGAATCTTATCGTGATATTCAAAAATACCTGCTTCTAAAGTTTCCATTTTTTGAATTGGAAAATACAATACAACACCTTTTTTAACCCATTCGTTTACTTGCCAACCATTTTCAGTTGGCTCAGCAACTCTCAAGGTTCCAGCATCCAATAAATCAATTACTTTTCTGATTGCTAAAATTGTGTTTTCTTCTTTTAATAACGCTCTGTTATTCCAAGCATTTTCTATTGTTTCTCTTAAGTTTTCCATTATCTAAAATATATTTTTGCAAATATAAATCTCTCATTAAAATTCCAAGCGAAGATACATTTTTTAAACAGATAATTGATGCTTGTTTAAAATCCGTATTTTTGCCAAAAATGATTTTTAATGAGTAGAATTTTAGCCATCGATTTTGGAAAAGTAAGAACAGGGATTGCCGTTACAGACGAGTTGCAAATTATTGCTTCTGGATTAACAACTGTTGCTACTTCAGAATTAATTTCATTTTTAAAGGATTACACAAGAAAAGAAAAAGTGGAGCTTTTTTTAGTAGGATTACCAAAACAAATGAATTATTCTGCTAGCGAAAGTGAAGCTTTAATTACTCCATTTTTAGAAAAGCTATCCAAAGAAATTCCAAAAATTCCTGTGCAACGAGTTGATGAACGCTTTACTTCAAAAATGGCTTTTCAAACAATGTTAGATGGCGGAATGAAGAAAAAACAACGTCAAAATAAAGGATTGATAGACGAAATTAGCGCCACAATAATTTTACAATCTTATTTATATAACAAATAAGTTTTTCAACTTATATGTTCTTCGTATTTTTGCAGCAAATTTTACAATAAAATGATATTACCAATAGTAGCTTACGGCGACCCTGTTTTAAGAAAAGTAGGAACAGAAATTGACAAAGAGTATCCAGAATTAGATACTTTAATTGCCAACATGAAAGAAACCATGTACAAGGCAAGTGGTGTTGGTTTGGCGGCTCCTCAAATAGGAAAAGC
>CAXICE010000145.1:0-4836 GCA_964022045.1 uncultured Polaribacter sp.
ATTGCTGGCAAAACCCAACCTAAACTATGCTCTGAAAACGGAATGTAACTTTGAATTCTTGTTAAGCTTTCTGGATTGACAATAAACTTTAAAAAATCTGGAATGCTAAACAGAAATGTAACACCAACAACAGATTTAAAAACTGTTGGCGAAGCTAATTTTTCTGGCAATACGTTTAATAAAATCAACACAATAGTTATCGGATAAATAAACATTAACGCCGGCAATGCAATATCTATAATGTAATGCACATCAAACTGACCAATTAAAACGCCTAAAACACAACCAATAACTGCAGTAATTGTGTACGCTTTTTGTGAGTTATTAAATAATCCTTTAAAGTAATCTGAAGTTCCGGTTACAATTCCAACGCCAGTTGTAAAACACGCCAAGGCAACTAAAACACTTAAAAAAGTTGTACCAATACTTCCTAAAGTTTGAGTGCTTAAACTGGTTAAAATTTCTGTTCTCGAAGCATTTTCTGCAAACGTATCGCTAAAAATTACACCACTATAAATCAATCCGGTGTAAATAATAAGCAATCCGATTCCGGCAACAATTCCGGCTTTAATAATAATTTCTTTTTTTATTTCGAAAGAAGTTTCTTTTTTAAAATTCATAGAAATCACCAAAACACCACCAATTACAACGGCGCCAATAGCATCAAAAGTTTGATATCCTTCCAATAAACCACTTACAAATGGTGTTTTAAAAGTTGATGGATTTATAGCTTCTGGAGTTGTAGTCATCCCAATAAAAATCACTGCTAATAAAATGATGATGATAAAAGGTGTTAAGAATTTCCCGATAACGTTCAATATTTTAGAACGATTCATCACAAACAAAAAAACCAACGCAAAATAAATGGTGCTTGTTAATAATGATGAGGTTCCAAGGAAAGGCGCAATTGCCATTTCGTGAGTTACAGAAGCGGTTCTAGGAGCTGGCAAAGTGATGGAAATTGCGTAAACAATTAAACAATAAACAACACTAAAAACGGGTGAAACTTTTTTTCCGAAATCAAACATGGTTCCTTGTAATCGTGCATGTGCCATAATTCCGATTATCGGAATCACAACTGCGGTAACAAAAAAGCCAAGTGTAACTAAGCTCCAACTTTCGCCAGATTGTACGCCTAAAAAAGGAGGAAGAATTAAATTTCCAGCACCAAAAAACATTGAAAACAATGCAAATCCGATGATAAAAATTTCTTTTGTTTTATTCAACTTATGAAGATTTCTTAAAAAGTAATAAAGCCGAATTATATATAATGTAAAGGAAAGAGATAAAGATTAAAATAAATTTTCCAATTGCAAAAGCATATGCTACCGAAGACCAATATTCTTGAGTACCACCAATTAATAGCTTTATCAATGCTACATTTTCTACGGCATCAAAAATAGCCGTGATAAACATAGACCAAATTAGTAATTCGCCAATTTTGTAAAACGATTTATCTTTCCATAAACGTTCGTTTAGTTTATGAATCAATAATGAAATAAACAAAGTGTAAATCAATAAGAAAAGAAAATCAAAACCTAAACTTAAACCTGCAAATGTTTTTGCTAATGGCGACCAAGAATTTAAAATTTCTAAGGATCTTTCTAACGAGCCAGCTAATTCAAAAGAGAAAATACCGTAAGGCGTAATTTCGTTTTCTAAAGAATTATTAAAATATCTAAGAACAATTGCACTAATGATAAGTATATAAAAAAGACTAAACGTAAGTTTTTTCTCAGATTTTTCGGAAATATTTTCAAATGGAGTTGGGGTTGTAAACATTTTAATTTTTAAAAGATATAGCTCAATAAAGATACATATTTTTGTTTAATGCAAAACACCTTACCCTTTAAAAATACAAATATTTCATTTTCTGTTGAAGGAAATGGCGCAGCAGTTGTTCTTTTACATGGATTTTTAGAAAATATTACCATGTGGAATTCGGTTTCAAAAGAACTTTCTAAACGAAATAAAGTAATTTGTATTGATTTATTAGGTCACGGAAAATCAGAATGTATTGGTTATGTGCATTCAATGGAATTGATGGCAGAAGCTGTTGAAGCAGTTTTAAAACATTTAAGAATCAGAAAAACAATTGTTGTTGGACATTCTATGGGCGGTTATGTTGCCTTGGCATTTGCTGAAAAAAATCCGACGAAAATAAAAGGATTGTGTTTAATGAATTCTACTTCTTTGGCGGATGATGAAGAGCGAAAAATATTAAGAGCAAGAGCTAATAAAATGATTCAAACCAATTTTAAAAATATGGTTAGAATGTCTTTTGCGAATTTATTTAGTGAAAAAAGTAGAGACCTTTTTAAAAGCGAAATGCAATTAGCTTTACAAGAAGCAATGCAAACGCCAATTCAAGGTTACATTGCTTGCCAAGAAGGTATGAGGATTAGACCAAACAGAATTGCTGTTTTAAAAAACAATGATTTTAAAAAACTGTTTGTTATTGGAAAAAAAGACCCGGTTTTAAAGTATCAAGAATTGGAAAAAGAAGTAAAAGCAACCAATGCAGAATCTGTAGTTTTTGAAGAAGGACACATGAGTCATATTGAAAATAAAATAGCATTAATTACTGCTTTAAAAGAGTTTGTGAAAAAGTAATAACCGTATCAATAATTTACTAAAAAATAGATTGATAGAATAAATTAAATTATTTAAAGTAACCGTTTTTATCTCTTTAAAGCATTGGAAACTTGTGCTTTTAATTTCTTTTTTTCTCTTTTATTAAATAAATATAAACCGGATAATGATCACTAAATCCGCCAGTATATTTTCCGTTAGAAAAACTTCTAAACGGATATCCTTTAAAGCGTCCTTTTTTGGTGATTAAAAAGCTTTTGTTAAAGATATTTGCTTTAAACATTTTGTAAGTTGAATAGTCTTTTTCGCCTTTATATAAAACTTGTGAAGTAAAAAATATTTGATCAAATAAATTAATATTATCTCGGTAACCAGTTGTGTTTAAACCACGTTTTGCCATTTTTTCAAACGGATTGTACAAATCGTTTTCTGTTACTTTTTTCTTATTTCCTTTTGTTTTTAAAACCTTTTTAAAACTTGAGTTTGTTGGTCCGTCATTAAAATCGCCAATACTAAAAATTTTAGCTTTTGGTGATGTTTTTCTAATTTTCTCAATGATTTTTACATTCTGAAAAGCAGCTTTTTCTCTTAAAATTCTTGTTGCTGCTTCACCGCCACTTCTCGACGGCCAATGGTTTACAATTACATGAATTAATTCATCATCTAAATACCCCGAAACCAATAATTGATCTCTTGTATACACTCTAAAATTATTTCTGAAAATAGTTGGCGTAAACGATTCGTGATGAATTGGTTTAAAGTATTTTTTTTGATATAATAACGCAACATCAATTCCTCTTTTGTCTGGCGATTCGTAATGAATAATCTCGTAATTCATTTTTTTTAAAAATTTTGATTTTACCAAATCTTCTAAAACAGCTTTGTTTTCAATTTCTGAAATTCCGATGATTGCTGGACCTGTTTTTGTGAGCTCAAATCCGATTTGAGAAATCACATTTCCGAGTTTTTCAATTTTATCCCAATACACTTTTGATTTGTTGACTTTCAACTTCATCATTGGGCTTGCTTCATCATTTTTTAACGGATTATTTATTGTATCAAATAAATTTTCGACGTTATAAAAAGCAATGGTTCTAACGGAATATTGTTTGGATTTAGATTGTGCATTCGCAAATAAAACGATGCACAAAAAACCTCCAAAAAGAAGTAATTTTTTCATTGTAGCAAATTTTTATTACAAATATAATCAAATTAAATATTTGTAAATAACTGAAAATTAGCACTTAATTTATTTTTTATATCTTTAGGTAAAAAATTGAAAGCTATGAAAAAGATCATCTTAACGATGTTCTTGACGGTTATTTTCTGCTCGAAAATTACTGCTCAGAACATTGTAAAAGGAATTGTTGTTGATAGCAATTCCGAAAAACCCATTCAGGGAATTTCCATCACTTTACAATCAACAACAGTCAAAACAAAAGTAAACGGAGCGTTTATTTTTGAAAATCTATCCAACGGAAAATTTATTGTAACCATTCAACTTAAAGGTTATGAAACACAAAATTTCCCGATTCAATTAGTTGGAAAAACAATTGATTTAGGAACTATTTTCCTGTACGAAAACATTGCAGAAAATGAAGATTTAAGCACAATTACATTAACCGATGACGAGTTAAATGACGACAGCAATGCCGCAGATAATATCTCAGGATTGTTACAATCGTCAAAAGACATTTACTTGCGTTCTGCGGCGTTTGAGTTTAGTTCCTCCTTTTTTAAAATTAAAGGATTAGATTCTGAAAATGCTTCTTTGTTGATTAACGGAATTGAAATGAACAAAATTTATTCTGGAAGACCACAATGGAGCAATTGGGGCGGATTGAATGATGTTACTCGTGAACAAGAATTTAGTGCAGGTTTAGCGCCATCAAACTATACTTTTGGCGGAATTTTAGGCACAACAAATATAAATGTTAGAGCTTCTGAAGCAAAACCTGGCGGAAGAATTTCCTATTCGTCTTCTAACAGAAGTTACCAACACAGAATTATGGCAACCTACGCTTCTGGTTTGCTAAAAAACAATTGGGCTTTTACCGTTTCGGCAAGCAGAAGAGCAGGAAATGAAGGTTTTAATAATGGCACTTTTTACGACGCAAATTCGTTTTTTGCTTCCGTAGAAAAGAAAATAAATGAAAATCACAGTTTAAATTTCACAGCAATTTATACACCTAATAAAAGAGGAAAATCGTCTGCAAATACACAAGAAGTTTTTGATTTAAAAGG
>CAXICE010000146.1:0-4818 GCA_964022045.1 uncultured Polaribacter sp.
AAAGGCAAACCAAAAGCAGCTGTTTTTCCTGTTCCTGTTTTTGCCAAAACCACCATATCTTTCTTTTTATGTAAAATAAAAGGAATGGTTTTTTCTTGAACTGCAGTTGGAACTGTAATTTCTAATTTAGCTAAACGAGCTTCTAATTCTTTATAAATTCCTAACTCTGAAAACGTTTTTGACATCAAATATCTTTTTTGCAAAGATAGTTACACTTTTATTGAGAACACTATCAATTTGATTTAATCAAACAAAAAAGCCTGCAAATAATATTGCAGGCTTTAAGTCTTTAAAAAAGAGAAATTGTTACCAAATTTTTATTCTCTCTTCTGGTGTTTTATAATTTTTCTCTCCTGGCTTTACATTAAATGCTTCGTAAAATGGCGTAAAATTCATTAAAGGACCATTTACGCGCCAAATTGGTGGTGAATGTGAATTTGTTTTAATGTAGTTACGTAAATAAGCATCTCTAGTTTTTACTCTCCAAATTCTTGCAATAGACATAAAGAAACGTTGATCTGGTGTATAACCTTGAATTTTTGTGTTTCCTTTTCCTTGTTCTGTTAATTTAAAAGCATCGTATGCAATAGAGATTCCGCCATTATCTGCTGTATTTTCTCCAACAGTTAATTCACCTTTTAAATGTTGATTGTCTAACACCGTAAACGAACTATAACGATCAATCATTTGTTGAGTTTTTGCTTTAAATTTTATGTAATCATCTTCTGTCCACCAATTTTTTACGTTTCCATCTTTATCATATTGCGCTCCTTGATCATCAAAAGCATGTGTTAATTCGTGTCCAATTACCATTCCGATTCCACCATAATTTATAGCGTCATCAGCGGTTACATCAAAATATGGAAATTGTAAAATTCCGGCAGGAAAAACGATTTCATTTAATGGCGGATTGTAATATGCTGTTACTGTTGATGGTGTTGTTCCCCAACGATCTTTGTTTGGTGCTTTGTTTAATTGATTGGCTTGATATTGATATTGATTTCTGTACAAAGCAACTACATTTTCAAAATATTTTCCTTTCTCAATAGTTACGTTGTATTCTCTCCAAACATCAGGATATCCAATCTTTTTAGTAATGGTATATAGTTTTTCTTTGGCTTGCTTTTTTGTAGTATCGCTCATCCAATCTAGATTGTCAATTCTAACTTCAAAAGCTTTTTGCAAGTTATTTACCAAATCTAAAACTCTCTTTTTAGCTTCTTCATTAAAATATCTTTTCACATATAATTGACCTAAAGCAAAACCTAATTGTCTATCTACTTTTCTAACCATTAATTGAGCACGTGTTTGTTGTGTAGATTGTCCGTATAACACTTTTACATATTCAAAATTTGCATCTTCAAAAGGTTTGCTTAAAAGATCTGCATAAGTAGATAATGTTCCTGCTTTTAAATAGGTTTTCCAATCAGCAATTGAAACTGATTTCAACATTTTATTTAATGTTTCGTAATACTTTGGTTGTTTTACATCCACAAAATCTGCTTTTAAGTTTAATTGATTCAACATATTTGTCCAACCAATATTTGCATGCTTTTTGTTGATTGCAGAAACTGCCAGTTTATTATAATTGGCTTTAATATTTCTACGCTCTACTCTATTTTTGTGCGATGCTGCTAATTGCTTTTCAATATTATAAACTATTGCAGCGCTTTTTGCAGGATTTTTATCTTCGGCAAGCGTAAATAAAGTTGTTAAATAGTTTTTATACGCATCTTGAATCACTTTTGTTCTATCATCTGTTCTAAAATAATAATCTTTATCTGGTAAACCTGTTCCAGATTGACTAAAATGTAAGATGTTTACGCTACTATTTTCGTTATCAGGAGAAACACTTAAACCAATGATCGAATAGTTTCCGTTGGTAAGTTGATTGGTAACAAAACGCATTAAAGAAGCTGAATTCTTAATTCCGTCAATCTCTTTTAAAATAGGTTTTATTGGCGAAATTCCTCTTTCATTAATCGTTTTTACATCCATTCCAGAGCTATAAAAATCACCCACTTTTTGCTCGATACTTCCTTTCTTGTGATCTGTTGATGAAACTTCAGTTAAAATGTTTTGTAATAATTTTTGTTGCGGAATGTTTAAAAAACTATACGAACCCACACCAACTTGATCCTCAGCAATTACAGCATTATCTAGCCAAGTTTTGTTTACATGTTCAAAGAAATTGTCTCCAGGTTTTATGGATTCTGTGACGCCATCAAAATCAATTTTAGCATTTATTGATTTGTTTTCGGTATTACATGATGCAAATACCAATAATGCTAACGATAAGTAAAGTGTTTTTTTCATATGTTTGGTCTATGTTGTTTACACAAATATATGAAAATATATAGTCGTTAAGACACAACTTAAGAGTATGGTTTTAGATGCTTTAAGTCTATTTTTTATTCAAATCTTGTAAAACCCAATTAAGAACTTCATCAAAACCACTTTTAAAGTTTTTCCATTTTGAAGTAATAAGGTAATCAGGTTGAAGACCTTTACTGTTTGTGTCCTGAAAACGAAATAATCTTTTTGTATGCGTTATTAATAATTTTGAATTTGGCAAAACAAATTGCCCCATATCTTGATAACCATTTGGGTTTGCTCCTGTTGGTTCTCCTATAATTTTTGCGTTCAATATTTGTTTGAATTGCAATGCATTTACCATCGCTGCAGAATATGTTTTTCTGTTTACTAAAACATAAATTTTAGATTTCCAATCAATAGAATTGCATGCATTTAACCATGCAGACAATAACAACCCTTTGTAAAAATCACCTCCATAATTATCTCTTAAGTCAATAATTAAATGCTTCGATTTGTGTTTCTGTATATATGTATAAACATCCTCAGAAAAAACATTCATTTCTTTTTCTGATGGATATTCTTTAAAGTTAATATATATAGTTTTAGATTTATTTAATGATGTAAACCATAAATTATTGAGCTTGCTTTCTTTTGGACGGCTTATATTTGGAGTTGTTAGTTTTACTGTTTGATATTTAAAACTCGTTAATAACTTCTTATTATAAGATTTCAATAGTATCGTTTCTTTATTTCCTTTTTCATCTTCAAATGTAAATTTTGCCTCATTAAGCTTTTTTGAAATATTTAAAGCCTTTAAGAGTTCGGAAACAACTAAATAACTGCTAGTTCTGTCTTTTGAAGATTGTTCGTTTTCTGTAAATGGTGTTCTTTTAGCTACTTTTTCATAAATATCATTTATTGGAATTCCATCTATGCTAATTAATTTATTGCCAAAATATTTTTGATGTTTATTTACAATACTAATTACTCGTAATTCTCCATCAAAATTGAATAGTTTTAAAGGAAATTTATGAAGATTTCTATTCCATAAAGGAACTGCAGTATGTCCATCTCCTTTTCCACCTCCAATTTTTTGCGTAATTCGCATTAACTCAGTTATGGTTTGAAAATCAGTAAGTTTATGTACTTTATTCTTTAAGTTTTTAATTTCAGAATTAAATTCATTTTTAGAAATACTATGAAAAAGATTGATATGTTTTTCTTCTAATGTCTTTTGATAAAAATCAATATCTTCTATCCATTTATTCTGATTCTGAGCATAACCAAAAAACACAAAAAAGAGTAAACTATAAATTGAAATAATGCTTCTTTTCATTTTCTTATGAAATTAATTCTTTGCTAAATTTAACAACTCAATTATAAATTTATATACATTAAAACTTGGCGTTGCTTGACTAACACTATAAGAAATAGTTGTTTTAGTTTTTGGAGAATAACCAACAAAAGTTCCGTAGAAGCCAAAGTGCCCATAAAAAACATCGTTATGAATTGCAAATTCGTAAACACCTAAACCATAACGACTTTCGTTCTTTTTTGTAAACTTTACATCAATCATTTTATCTAATGAGTTTTGGTTTATTAATTTCAAATTAAATAGCGCTTCTATATAAATTGCTAAATCTAAATTCGTAGAAACTAAACCGCCACCAGACCAATCAAACGATGTATTTATTTTAGAAAAATTAGTAACGCCAACATATTGCTGAATTGGTTTTGCTTCTTTTTTTGATGTTTCATAAAATTCAAAATAAGTGTTTTCCATTTTCAATGGATCTAAAATTCTATTTCGTATTGCGTTTGATAGTGTTGTTTTATCAACTTGTTCTATAATTAAACCTAATAACAGGTAATTCATATCTGAATAACACCAACCTTTATCGGGTGTAAAATGAGGTGTATTATTTAAATTAAATTGATGATATAATTGAACAACTGATTTTGGTGAATATTGTTTTGTTGGATTTTTCATCACCAAACTAAAAAACTCGTTTTGCTTATCTGTAAAAATATCTGCAAGACCAGAACGATGCGACAACAATTGTTTTATTGTAATCTCTTTAGCATATTTTACTTTGTTTAATGTGTGAAAGTTTTCAAAATCTAGATATTTTAACTTCTTCAAATAAGGAAAAACTTTATCGTTTATATTAATTTTTCCTTCTTCTTGCAATTGCAATATAATTGTTGCAACAAAAAGCTTGGTGCTACTTGCTATTTTAAATGTGCTGTTACTGGTAACTATTTCTCCGTTTTTATCAGTTAATCCAAAAGCGCCATTATATGTAAAGTTTTTACTTTTGTTATTAATGTGCAATAAAATACTATGTAGAGGATTTTCAGAATTGTGATTTATCTTACTAATTATTTTATCATTGATAGCTTCTGTTTGACCAAATGATACTAAAGAAAGAAAGAAAAAGAAATTTAAGAATATTGTTTTCATCTTTTAAAATTTTGATTTTACGTTTTCTCTAAAAAAAG
>CAXICE010000147.1:0-4775 GCA_964022045.1 uncultured Polaribacter sp.
TCGTGGATTCAGCAAGTTTCGGGTTTTATAGGAGTGAAATCAGCTCTATTTTTGCTATTATAAACTTTGAACTTAATGAACGAGCAAGAATACATAAATTATACTCGAATAGCGGAAGCTATTGAATATATACAACAGAACTACACAGAACAACCAACTCTTGAAGAGATTGCGAAAAAAGTACATTTAAGCCCTTTTCATTTTCAAAAAATGTTTACGGATTGGGCAGGTGTTAGCCCAAAAAAATTCTTGCAATTCATAAGCGTTCAACACGCAAAGAACATTTTGAGTAATTCGCAAACTACTTTATTTGAAACCGCACATAAAACAGGACTTTCTGGAACAGGTAGGTTGCACGATTTGTTTGTAAAAATTGAAGGAATGACACCCGGAGAATATAAAAAAAAAGGAGAAAGCCTTACCATAAATTATAGCTTCACAAACAGTCAATTCGGTAATATTCTGGTTGCTTCTACGCAAAAAGGCATTTGCTATATGGGTTTTTCGGACGACAAACAAATTGCATTTTTTGAATTAGAAAAACGATTTCCAAAAGCGAATTTCATCCATCAAACAGACAAAATTCAACAAAATGCACTAAAAATATACACACAAGATTGGAGTAAGATTAATAAAATAAAATTACACTTAAAAGGAACAGATTTTCAGTTAAAAGTTTGGGAAGCACTTTTAAAAATTCCAACGGGAAATTTAGCAACTTATGGAAATATTGCCAACCTCATTCAGAAACCGAAAGCATCAAGAGCAGTTGGAACTGCAATTGGAAATAATCCTATTGCTTTTTTAATTCCATGCCATAGAGTTATTCAGTCAACTGGGGTTTTTGGAGGCTATATGTGGGGAACAACCAGAAAAGCTGCGATTATTGGCTGGGAGGCCGCCAAAAATAATTAATACAGCAAGATTCGGGTTTTCAATATTATGATAGCCCGATATCTTTGACACATAATAAGAATGATACAAATCTGTATCAAATTAAATACACATATTATGAGTCAAGAAAAAGAGAACAAAGAAATTGTAGCGCAATGGTTTAATTCCGTTTGGACAAAAGAAAAATTTGATATCAGTGTTATAGATAAATTGGCATCACAAGATATTACAATGCAATACCCATTGCACGGGCATCTTAAAGGGCCAAAAGCTATCAAAGATATGTTGGAAAGATTGAAAGATGCATTTCCAAATCTAAATTTCTGGGTAGTGGGTGATCTTATTGCTGACAATGATTATGTAGTTGGTCGCTGGGAAGGAGGTGGTACCCATACTGGGCCTGAATTTTCAGATTTACCAGCTGGTTCGCTTCCAGAAAACTCAGGCAAAACAATACACTTTACGGGAATGTCTGTATTTCGTATTAAGGAAGGAAAAATTATAGAAGAAATCGGTGAAGAAGATGCACTTAAGGCCGCAATTCAACTTGGCGTAGTTGCTACAAACGAATAATGGACATCCAAAATATTATTAATTCCAACTAGTTAAAAAAACAATTGGATGAGAAACATTACATCCAACTGATTTAAATACAAGTAAACTTCTACAAATGCAGAGCAAAACAATCATTACAGCAACTATAACGCTTATAATTATTACATTTTTTTTAAAACCATTACAAATGAATGCAAGCACAAAAAATGAAAAGAAAACTTATATACTTATTCACGGTTCATGGCATAGTGCATGGAACTGGTACAAGGTAACTCCACTTTTAGAAGCTCAAGGCCATACCGTTCATCCTGTAGACCTTCCTGGTATGGGTAGGGATAAAACTCCAATTAAAGATGTACGATTTGAAACCACTATCCAAAAATTATGCAATTTAATAGATAGTATTTCTGGAAAAGTTATTTTGGTTGGTCATAGTAAAAATGGTATTATGTTATCTCAATTGGCAGAATATCGTCCTAAAAAAATTGAAAAACTAATATACATAGCGGCAGTATTGGTTGCAAATGGGAAGAGCGCTACTGACTATTTTGCATTGGATAAAGAGGAAGTATTAGGTCCACACATTACCAAAAATGGAGCTATTTCTTCTATGCTTTTGCCAAAAATATATAAAGAAGGACTGTATCACGATTGCGAAGATGATATAACTGAAATAGCGAAGATTACTTTACAGCCAGAATCTTCTGAATCTGCAAAAGCAATTCTTAAGCTTACCGAAAAAAATTATGGAAGTGTTCCCAGATACTATATAAAATGTACAGAAGACAGAGCAATTACACTTTGGTTACAAGAGAAAATGTTAACAGAAATGCCTTGTTTAAAAGTGTTTGAGTTGCCATCAAGTCATTCTCCCTTTTTCAGTATGCCCGTTGAACTTACGGATATCATTTTAGAAATAACAGCCTTATAAGAATGTATATACCTAAAATATTTGAAATAACAGATAAAAACATCATTGAGCAATATATCAAAGAAAATGGTTTTGCAACATTAATAACCAAAGACTCTAATTTTCCAACAGGCACACATATTCCAATTGAGTTAGAAGTAAATGATAAAGGAGATAAAATATTAGTAGGACATATTTCAAAAACTAACTTGCAATGGAAGGAATTTAAGAATGACCCAAATGTTTTAGTCATATTTCTTTCTCCTATTAATCATTATATCTCTTCTTCTTGGTACAAGCAACCCAATGCACCAACTTGGAATTATTTAAGTGTACATGTTAGTGGAAAATTGAAAATAATACATGGTGACGACCTTTGGGATTCGGTAAGTAGATTAACTGACAAATATGAGCAAAGTTCTAAATGCCCAATTTCTTTGAAAACGTTACCGTCGGAAGTACAAAATCAAATTAATGGATTAGTAGGATTTAAAATAAGTATGGATAAGGTTGAAGCTCAATTTAAATTAAGCCAAAATAGACAGGAAGAAGACTTTAAAAACATTATTAAAGAGCTTAGATTAAGTAATGATTTGAGTGCATCATTAATGGCAGACACAATGGAAAGAGAAATGAAACATTCAAAATAAATTAATGGATACTTTAAAAAGTAAATTAGCAACAATCGATTGGCAATCCATTTCTGAATCATTGAACGAAAAAGGGTATGACATTATTCCCAAAATATTATCAGAGGAACAATGCACCGAGTTAATACAAGAATATGATAATGAAAATCTATATCGAAAAACGGTTGTAATGGAACGTTATCGCTTTGGTTTGGGCGAATATAAGTACTTTGATTATCCACTTCCTAAAATCATTCAAACATTAAGAGAAACGATATATCCTAAACTTTCGCCTATCGCAAACCTTTGGATGAAAGTGCTAAATATTGATAAAATATTTCCCGAAACATTTGAAGAATTGCAATCGCTTTGCCATCAAAATAATCAGTTAAAACCAACACCATTAATTTTAAAATATGGTAAAGGTGGTTTTAATACTATGCATCAAGATTTATATGGAGATGTTTATTTTCCAATGCAAACCGTTCTTTTTTTAAACGAGCCAGATAAAGATTTCACAGGCGGAGAATTTGTTTTGACACAACAAACACCAAGAGCACAATCTAAAGCCATAGTTTTAAAACCAAAAAAAGGCGATATGCTCATTTTTACAACTAATTTTCGACCAATTAAAGGAACAAGAGGTTATTATCGCATAAATATGAAACACGGAGTAAGTGAAGTAACTAGTGGAAAACGGTATACTTTAGGTGTTATATTTCACGAAGCAACCAGCTAATAAAATGATTAAACATACAGACATTGATGATGCCGAACTTCATCAAAGAATAAAACAAAAAGAAATCGTTTATGGCGGAAATCGGAATCTGAAAATTTACGGAACTTTACAATGCAAATCGGGCAAAAGAATGAAAACCAAAAACCGTGTTTTTTTCAAAACAATAGAACAAGCCAAAGAGATTGGATTTAGACCTTGTGGACATTGCTTACGAGCAGACTATAAAATTTGGAAAAATGGACTTATTTAATACTTCGAAAAACACCAATATTTTGCCTTTTGATGGAGAAGCTATTTATTACGGTTCAGTAATGAACAAAGAGCAATCTCAACATTGTTTCGATCAATTATTACAGAATATTCAATGGGCAAACGACAAAGCCATCATTTTTGGAAAATTGATTATTACTAAGCGTAAAGTAGCTTGGTATGGAGACAAACCATTTGATTACACGTATTCAAAAACTACTAAATCGGCTTTACCTTGGACTAAAGAACTATTAGAACTCAAAGAAATTATAGAAAATAAAACAGGAGAAAAATTTAACTCTTGTTTGCTTAATCTATATCACAATGGAGATGAGGGAATGGCTTGGCATAGTGATAACGAAAAAGATTTGAAAAAAAATGGTGCAATTGGTTCTTTAAGTTTTGGAGCTGAACGAAAATTTTCATTTAAACATAAAGAAACAAAACAAACTGTTTCCGTAAATTTAGAAAAAGGTAGTTTATTGGTTATGAAAGGGAAAACGCAAACAAATTGGCTTCACCGTTTGCCACCAGCAAAAAAAATAAAAAGCCCGAGAATAAATTTAACTTTTAGAACAATAGAAATTTAGTCTAGGATGTGAACGTAAAAAGTACGAATGCACAACAATGTATAAAAATAATAGCGGTTTTAGTGCTAAATTCAAAGTGAATATCTTTGTACAAAGCTTAGTGATAAATCGAAAGATATGTGTCTTGAAATCCGCTACTATTCTTATACAAAACCGTTAAACGAAACTAAAAACTATTCCTTCAAAGCATTCCAACCTTGTGCTTTTAG
>CAXICE010000148.1:0-4756 GCA_964022045.1 uncultured Polaribacter sp.
GAACTGTATTTAATAAACGATTTAAATCTGGCGGTTTAGAAATATAATCAAAAGCACCTAAACGCATTGTATTTACTGCAGTTTCTAAATCTCCATGACCAGAAATCATAACAATTGGCGTTTCCGGTTTTATTTTTTTTGCTTTTTCTAATACCTCTTCGCCATCCATTTTTGGCATTTTAATATCACAAAAAACCAAATCATAATCCGTATTCATAATCATTTCGATTCCTTGCAAACCATCTTCTGCTTCTTCTACATTATAAGTTTCACTTTCTTCTGAAATGATTTTTTTTAAGACTCTTCTAATTGCAGCTTCGTCTTCTATGATTAAAATTTTTGACATATTTAATTATTTTTTATCTATGATATGAATATCTCTTTGTGGAAAAGGGATTTGAATGTTTTTTTCTCTAAATAATCGATCAATTTCAAAACGAATATCACTCTGAATAAAGCGAACTTCGAAACTATTTCGAATCGTAAAAGCAACTCTAAATTCTAATGAACTTTCACCAAAATTAGTAAACAACACTTTTGGCGCTGGGTATTTTAAAACAGACGGATTGTTTTTTGCAGCTTCTAACAGTAATTTTTCAACGAGTTTAACATCACTTCCATAGGCAACACCAACATTAATTCCTTCACGGGTTTCTACACCATTTTCTGTCCAATTATATAAACTATTTGTTAAATACAAATGATTTGGAATTACCAAAACCTTATTATCAACAGTTACTGCTCTTGTAGTTCTTAAATTTATCTCTTCTACTCTACCGGTTTTCCCTTCTAATTCAATAATATCACCAACATGAACAGATTGATCTATCAGAATAAAAATTCCAGAGAAAATATCCTGAAACAAGGTTTGTAATGCCAAACCAACACCAATTAAAAGTGCTGCAGATGCCGCAAAAATGGCAGTTACATTTACACCTGCATTGTGCATGGCAACTAAGAAAATTATAAGATAAATTACCCATTTTAAATAACTAAAAACCGAAATAAATTTAGCTTTATCATTATCTGGTAATTTTCTAGTAATTAATTTTCTCATTAATTTTAATAAGAAAGATGAAATCAAAATTGCTAAAAGCGCCACTAAAATTGCTTTTACACTAATATGAATATCCTTACTAAAAGTAATTTGATAATTTAAAAAATCAATTATTTTTTCCATGTTTTAAAGGTACATTTTATCCTTTATATTTTAACCATTTCCATAAATCTTTATAGGTTGGTTTTTTACCGTACATTAAAATTCCTACTCGGTAAATTTTTGCTGCCATCCAAACCATAAAAACAAAAGTACACAATAACAATGCCATAGAAATAGCAATTTCGTACCAAGGAACTCCAAACGGAACACGCATTAACATCACAATTGGAGATGTAAACGGAATCATAGAAAATATGGTTGAAATGGGTCCGTGCGGATCGTTAATTACCGTTGCAAAACCAATATAAACTCCCAAAATTAATGGCAACATTATTGGCAACATAAATTGTTGTGTATCTGTTTCGCTATCTACTGCTGCGCCAACTGCAGCAAATAATGAGCTGTATAAAAAGAAACCGCCCAAAAAGTAAAAAATAAATAATAAGAAAATAGTTACTAATGGTAATCTAAAAAATTCTTGAATAATGGTTTCCATAGTTCCGTTTCCAGAAGCTTCTTTCATCGCAGCAACTTGTTCTGGAGATAATCTTGATGTTTGTACTTCGGTCATATCCACACCAAAAACAGAAGATGAAACTATACTTAAAATCAACAAAATAATTCCCCAAATAAAGAATTGCAATAAACCTGCAGAAGCGTTTCCAACAATTTTCCCTAACATTAGTTGAAACGGTTTTACTGATGAAACAATTACTTCTATAATTCTACTTGTTTTTTCTTCAATAACACTTCGCATTACCGATGTTCCGTAAATCATTACAAACATCATTAACATATAACCAGCAATGGCGCCAACACCAATCTTTAATCCGTTAATTAATTTGGACGATTCTTCTCCAGAAAAATTATACATTTTAATATCTGCGGATATTTTTGATGCTTTTATTTTTGCCAAATCAATGCCAAAATTATCTAATTTTAGATTCCTTAATTTCGATTCAATTTTATTTTCTAAACCTCCAATAACAGATAAACTTGGCGAATCTTTTGAATAAAATTCAATCGATTTTGCTAATGTTTCTAAACTATCAACTTTAGGAATATATAAAACACCATAATAATTTCCAGCTTCTACTTTCTTTTTAGTTTCATCAATTCCTAATGCAGTATAATCTTGATAATGTATGGTTTTAGAATCTTTAAAATCGTTTTCCGTAAACAATTTAGATTCATCTACATAAACGATTTTCTTTATTTTTTCATCATTCTTTTTACTTAAAAAGAACACTAAAAAACCAATTCCGACCATTAATAACGGACTTAAAAAAGTCATCATTATAAATGATTTGTTTTTCACTTTTGCTAAGAATTCTCTTCTAATAATTAATTTTAACTTGTTCATGTCTTAGCTATTTTTGTTTACTGCTTTTATAAAAATATCGTTTGCGCTTGGCACCAATTCTAAGAAATGTTGCACATCTCCATAATTTGTTAAAAGCGATAACAAGTTGTTTGGCGATGTGTTCTCTGGAATTTTTACATCAGCTGTAAAACCTTCATTTAACATTTTAAAATCTGTTGGTAAAATTTCGAATTGTTCTTTTAAAGCATTTTCAATTTCTTTCGGATTGTTTGTTTTAACTCCAACCTGAAACGTATTGGTTCTAAACTTGCGTTTAATATCATCTAACTTTCCGTCAATAATTTTATTTGATTTGTCAATCAAAGCAATATAATCACACATTTCTTCAACAGATTCCATTCTGTGCGTAGAAAAAATAATGGTGGCGCCTTCATCACGTAATTGTAAAATTTCTTTAGCGATTAATTGTGCATTTATAGGATCGAAACCAGAAAAAGGTTCATCAAAAATTAATAATTTTGGTTGATGTAAAACTGTAACAATAAATTGTACTTTTTGCGCCATTCCTTTAGAAAGTTCTTCTATTTTTTTATCCCACCAAGCAGCAATATCAAATTTATCAAACCAATATTTTAAACGCTTTTTAGCTTCTGTTTTAGACAATCCTTTTAATTGTGCTAAATACAACGCTTGCTCGCCAACTTTCATGCTTTTATACAAGCCACGCTCTTCTGGTAAATAACCAATATGCTCTACATCGTTTGGTGCTAAAGGTTTTCCGTCTAACAAAATTTCGCCACTATCTGGCAAAGTAATCTGGTTGATAATTCTAATTAACGAAGTTTTTCCTGCGCCGTTTGGTCCTAACAAACCAAAAACGCTTCCTTTCGGAATTGTTAAAGACACATTATTTAATGCTCTAAAATCTCCGTAGTTTTTAGTGACATTTTTTATTTCTAATAAGTTACTCATCGATTCTGGTTGATTTTTTACTGATAAGTTTTCAGCAATTACAAACTTACATATTTTACAAATAGTTAGTAATGGTTCTTTATTTTTTGTTACATCAAAAACAGAAATTTACTATGCATGCATAATTTTTTTGTAATTTACTATGCATGCATAATATTTTTTTATACATTTGTGTCCATGGATAAAACATTTTCTATAGATCATCAATTAAGAGCCACTTGGCAAGCCGTTGCAAAACTTTATAACGAGCAAGCTGCAAAGCACGATAGCACAATGGCAACTGCTTTTGTTTTGCTAAATATTGATTATGAAAACGGAACGCCATCAACCGCTTTAGGTCCGTTAATGGGAATGGAACCAACAAGTCTTTCTAGAATTTTAAAAACCATGGAAGATAAAGGTGCAATTTCTAGAGAGAGAAATCCAGATGATGGTCGTGGTGTTTTAATCAAATTGACTGAATACGGAAAAGAAATGAGAGAAATTTCTAAAGAATCAGTCTATCAATTTAATAACGTTGTAAGAGAGCATGTTTCTGAAGAAGAATTAGAAAATTTCTTTAAAGTAACTGAAACCATAAATAAATTAATAGCTGACAAAATGATTTATAAAAAATCAAAAATGAAAGCTTAATACCTAATACAAATGACTAGAAGAATTAAAAAAGTAGCCATTATTGGTTCTGGAATTATGGGAAGCGGAATTGCTTGTCATTTTGCCAATATTGGTGTAGAAGTTCTTTTGTTGGATATTGTTCCAAGAGAATTAAATGACAAAGAAAAAGCAAAAGGCTTAACGCTAGAAGATAAAGTTGTTCGTAATAGAATGGTAAATGATGCGTTAAAAGCGTCATTAAAATCTAAGCCTTCTCCAATTTATTCTCAAAAATTTGCTGAGAGAATTACTACTGGTAATATTGATGATGATTTACATTTAGTAAAAAATGTAGATTGGATTATGGAAGTTGTTGTAGAGCGTTTAGATATCAAACAACAAGTTTTTGAAAAGATTGAAAAGTATAGAACTCCAGGAACCATTATTTCTTCAAACACATCTGGAATTCCTATCAAGTTTATGAACGAAGGAAGAAGTGAAGATTTTCAACAACATTTTGCAGTAACACACTTTTTTAATCCGCCGAGATATTTAAAATTATTTGAAGTAGTTCCAGGACCAAATTGTAAGCCAGAAATTACTGATTTCTTAATGGATTACGGTTCTAAGTTTTTAGGAAAAACTTCGGTTTTAGCAAAAGACACACCAGCTTTTATTGGAAATAGAATTGGAATTTTCGGAATTCA
>CAXICE010000149.1:0-4722 GCA_964022045.1 uncultured Polaribacter sp.
TCTTTTTGATTGTGAGAATTATTCATTGCCCAACCAACCATTCTTGCGGATCTTGCTGCGCCTAAATAGGTTGCAATTGCGCCGTAACTGGTAACTCTTCCGTAGGGAATTAAACGTGCTACTTTGTAAACTTTATCAAAAAAATTGTCGTTAGCACTCATTGTAGAATTATTAGTAATTAATTCTAAATTTAATAAAAGTTATGGGTTTACCTTTCTCTAAATATTGCTTTTCGTAAAAAGTTTGTGTGCTAATTACTTCTTCTGGACTGTAGGTGTTTTTGTACACATCGTGATTTGCGTGTAAAACTTCGTGTCCTTCGCCATGTAATAAACCTAAAGTGTAACCGTGCATAAATTCGCTATCGGTTTTTAAGTTTACAACGCCATTTTCTTTTAAAATATGATGATACTTTTTTAAGAAATCAGCATTTGTAAGTCTGTGTTTTGTGCGCTTGTATTTTATTTGCGGATCTGGAAAAGTAATCCAAATTTCATCCACTTCATTTTCTGCAAAAAGTTGGTCAATCAATTCTATTTGCGTTCTAATAAATCCAACATTTGTTAAATCTTCTTCTAACGCAGTTTTAGCGCCACGCCAAAAACGTGCACCTTTAATATCGATTCCAATAAAATTTTTATCAGGATTTTTTTGAGCTAATGCAATGGTATATTCTCCTTTACCACAACCCAATTCTAAAACGATAGGATTATCGTTCTTAAAAAAAGTATTCCATTTTCCTTTTAGAGAAAAACCATTTAAGATTTCTTCTCTTTTTGGCTGAATAACATTAGAAAACGTTTCGTTCTCGTTAAAACGTTTTAATTTGTTTTTGCTTCCCAAGGTAAAATGTTATTCTGCAGAATCTTCGATTCCTTCTTTTTTAAAGCGTCTAGATTCTTTCATCCAGTAAGCAAATAAAACCAATAAGACAACCATAAACATCCAGTTTACAGCATTTGAAGCCCACCAGCTTAAGTCGTTTAAACGTAATGCTTCAAAAGGACCAAAAGCCCAAGAAAAAAAATCGCCAATTAATCTAAAAATATTGCTTGCTATCATAACTTAAGTATCTTTACGCTGCAAAAATATAAAAACTAATTATGTTAGCCAATTTTTTCGGCAAATCAAAACCAGTAAATTTTATTCTAATTATAGTGCTTTTTTTCTTGTACTATGTTTTGGATTTTGTTTTTGTTCAAAATTTTGAAATGAGTTTAGATTATTTTTCTAAATTTCTATTGACTTTTTCGTCGTTTTTAATGCTTTTTTTCTTGCTTAATTTTGTGATTGCTAAGAATAAATTAACAAGAGATGATTCTTATGGGTTTTTACTTTTTGTAATTGGTTTAGGCTTTTTAGAATCCGTTGTTTTAGATTATAAGACTGTATTGGTTTATTTATTATTGTTTTTATTCTTTAGAAGAACCTATAGTTTAAGAACATTAAAAATAGTGTATCAAAAATTATTTGATGCTGGATTGTGGCTTGGTATTTTAGCGCTTATTTCCCCTTCTTATTTACTGTATTTAATACTGCTTTATGCTGCAGTTTATTTATTTACAAAAATTACTGTTAGAACCGTGTTGATTCCGATTCTTGGATTAGTTACGCCATTCTTTTTGTATTTTGCATATCTTTTTTGGAATGATGATTTAACAACTTTTTATCAACTATTTGATGTTGTTTTTATAGTTGATGTCACTTTTTATTTGACAAGTTATTACGGAATATTCTTGTCGCTTTTTCTAATATTTACCGCCATTTCTATTCTTTTGAGAACTGGTGCAATAATGTCTGTTAGTAACCGATTTAAAAAAATTTGGGCGCTGTTGTTGTTGCATTTAGTTATTGCAATAGTGTTTATAATTTTTGTGGATAAAAAAAACGGAACTGAATTGATTTCATTTTTAATTCCGAGTTCAATTATTATGGCAAATTGGATTCATACAATAGAAAGAAAGAGAATTGCAAATATTATTTTGATGCTTTTTTTACTGCTTTCTTTTGCAATTCATTTTATAGTTTAGCGCCAAAAGCTAAATCACCTGCATCGCCTAAGCCAGGCACAATATATCCTTTATCATTCAATTCATCATCGATTGCAGCAATCCATAAATGTGTGTTTTCTGGAAAATGATTTTTGATAAACTCAATGCCATCTTTTGCGCCAATTACACAAACTAAATGTAATTCCTTTGGATTTCCATATTTCTTGATAGCTTCATAAACCGAAACTAAAGATTGACCAGTTGCTAACATTGGATCAGCTAAAATCAACGTTTTATGATCGATTGATGGCGAAGCAAAATATTCTACTACAATTTCGAATTCTGCATCGTTATTTGGATGATTTCTGTACGCAGAAATAAAAGCATTTTCTGCGTCATCAAAATAATTTAACAAACCTTGATGTAGAGGTAATCCAGCACGTAAAATTGAGCCTAAAACAATATTTTTTGTTGGTAAAAAACTTTCTTTTTTTCCTAACGGAGTTGTAATGTTTTCTGAAGAATAATCTAAATTTTTACTTAATTCATAACTTAGAATTTCTCCAATTCGTTCAATATTTCTTCTAAAGCGAAGCGAATCTTTTTGAACATTTACATCTCTTATTTCTGCAATAAATTTATTAAGAATAGAATTGGTTTCTTCTAAATGATGAACAATCATAATTACTTTTTTAGTTTAGTATTTCTTCAACTTTTTTAATCACTTTTTCTGGCGAAATTGTTCTCATCACATCTTCGTAGCCATCACAAATTTTATTGCCATAAATAGAACACGGAATGTTTGGATATTTCTCTAAATCTGGCAACAAACAATTTTCTGCTGGTTGATTAAAAGGTGCAAAACCTGCAAAAGGATGCGTTGCGCCCCAAAGAGTAATTGTTGGTGTTTGTAGCATTGCCGCAAAATGTGCATTTCCAGAATCCATTGCTAACATACAATCTAAATGTGCAATTAAATTGAGTTCGTTTTTTAAATTTAATTTACCCGCAACAGAAATTACATGGTTGCTTTTTTGCTCAATTTCTGATAAAATTTTCACTTCTTTTTCTCCACCACCAAAAAGTAAAACCGTATTTTTTTCTGCTAATTGGTCAATTACCTTTTGCATTAAATCTAACGGATACATTTTTGCATCATAAGCTGCAAAAGGTGCAATTCCAATCCAGTTGTTTTGTTTTTTACCAACTAATTGTAAAACAGTATCAGATAATTTTGGTTTTTCTGATTTCGTTGGATTTGTAATATCAACCGAAAAATCTAACTTTCTAAAAACATCTGCATAGCGCTCAAATGACGTTTTTAACTGCTTAAAAACTTTATTTTCTGTTCTTGTTAAGGCTTTCTTTTCGCTTCTTCCTTTATCAATTACAGCAATATTTTCTGTAGAAAATTTTAAAAAATTTCGCAATATTTTAGAACGTAAAACATTGTGTAAATCGGCAACATGCGTAATGTTTAATTGCTTTAATTCTTTAGATAATTTGTGTAAACCTAAAACGCCTTTGTGTTTGTTTTTTACATCTGCAGCGTAAAAATTTAGATTAGGAATATCATCAAAAAGAGGTTTTAAAAAAGCTTTAGATAAAAAAGTAATTTTAATTTCTGGATGTTGCTCAACCAAAGCTTTAATAACAGGGATAGTCATGGCAACATCGCCCATTGCAGATAACCTAATGACTAAAATATGTGTGTTTGTTTGCAAATTTTATCGCTCTAAATTGTGAAATGTAAAAATAACGAAAACAAAATAAGTTCCGTTGCTTTTTCTGAAATTCTCTTTCGTTTTTAAGATTTTCATCAGTAAAAAATCCTTTAATAATTATGTATCTTTGCTGCTATATTTTTAAAAAAGTATTGAATGATTCAATCAATGACTGGTTACGGGAAATCCGTTTTACAACTACCAACCAAAAAAGTTACCATAGAAATTAAAACGCTAAATAGTAAAAATTTAGATTTAAACGTTCGCATTCCGTCTTATTATAAAGAGAAAGAATTATCGGTTCGTAAAAAATTAGCGTCAGGTTTGGTAAGAGGAAAAATAGATTTTTCTATTTATGTAGAAATGACTTCGGATGAAACAACCACTGTTCTTAATAAAGCTGTTGTAAATGATTATATGCAGCAATTAAAAAACGTGTTGTTTACGGAGAATGATAACGATGTTGAGTTGTTGAAAATGGCTGTAAAAATGCCAGATGCTTTAAAAACAGAACGCGAAGAATTAGATGAAAACGAATGGAGTTTAATTGAAACATCAATTGAAGAAGCGTTAAAAGAAACCATAAAATATAGAACAGACGAAGCTGCTTCTTTAGAGGAAGATTTTAAATTGAGAATTTTAAATATTAGAAAATATTTAGATGAAGTAAATGCGTTAGATGAAGAAAGATTAAGCAATGTTAGAGAGCGTTTGCAAAAAGCAATTGACGATTTAAAAGTAGAAATTGATCAAAATAGATTTGAACAAGAATTGATTTATTATCTAGAAAAATTAGATATTAATGAAGAGAAAGTTCGTTTGGCAAATCATTTAGAATATTTTTTACAAGAATTGGATAGTAAAGATTCTAACGGTAAAAAATTAGGATTTATCATTCAAGAAATTGGAAGAGAAATTAACACAACTGGTTCAAAAGCAAACTTTGCACCAATGCAAAAATCTGTAATTCAAATGAAAAATGAATTAGAGAAAATTAAAGAACAAAT
>CAXICE010000150.1:0-4598 GCA_964022045.1 uncultured Polaribacter sp.
TGCACTTTTGGTCTGATGTTTAAATTGTAAATATTTCGATGTTTTCTGTTTGGATATACACGATTTGATAAAAAGATAAAAACTAAATCGTGTGTTGGATCTGCCCAAACAAAAGTTCCTGTAAAACCAGAATGACCAAAACTTTCTGCGCTAACTTCTGGCGCCGGATATGCTTTATTAATTGGCAATGTGTCATTCCCAATTAATGGTTTGTCAAAACCTAAACCACGTCGGTTATCATTCTCTGGAAACTGAACTTTTGTAAATTCTTTTAACGTGCTTTTAGAAATATATTGCTTGTAATCGTAATATCCGTAATTCGAATACATTTGCATCATTTTTGCCAAATCTAAAGCGCTTCCAAACAAACCTGCGTTGCCAGAAAATCCGCCCATTAAAGCTGCATTTTCATCATGAACCCAACTGTTTGTTAAGTCTTTTCTGAAAAAATTATCGACTTCTGTCGGAACAATATTATTGGTAAAATTTTTCTTTTTTGGCGTAAATCCTAAAGTCGATGCGCCTAAAGGTTTGTAAAAATGCTCTTGTAAATAAGCAGCGTAATTCTGATTTGTGATGTCAGAAATTAATTTTGGATACAATAAAAAACTAAGTCCAGAATATCTGTATTTTTTAACATCAGAAACTTTAGATCTTGTTATTTGTCGATACATTTTATTTTTAAATCTATTTTTTATAAAAATGTGATCGTAAGCCTGATTTGTATAATTTTTTTTCAATTTGTTTTTTACAAAACGAGATTTAAGTGTGTTGTCCTTTTTTAAAACTTCACTTAAAAAAACAATGTACGGATTCAATCCAGCTTGATGTGCTAAAATTTCTCGCAGCGTTAAATTTTTCTTGTCTGTTCTTCCTTGCCAAGGTTTCCAATAATTGCTAAACGGAAGATCTAAGTCTATTTTTCCTTCGTCGTACAATTTCATTATTGCTGGCAACGGACCTAAAATTTTTGTTACCGAAGCAATGTCGTATAAATCGTTTGTTTGTACTTTTTGAATGCTATCATATGTGTGAAATCCATACGCTTTATGAAAAATGATTTTATGCTTTCTAGCCACTAAAATTTGAACGCCAGGAAATGCTTCTTGTTGAATGGCATCCGTAATTATAGAATCTACTTTTTGATGCATAAAAATTGAATCCATTTTTACTTCTGACGGATTTCCATAAGTTAATTTTTGAGCATTTAAAGAAAAACTCAAAAGAAATACACTCCAATAAAGATACTTTTTGCTAAACATTATTAAGATGTTTTTTTATTTTTTGCCATCCAAACCTGAATCATTTTTTTTAAAGAAACTTCTGGTTTTGGTAACGGAATTGTTTTTCCGAATTGTTTACTTCTGTTAAATTTAGAATACGCAATTTTATGCTTTTTCCAATCTTCTGGATACAATGCTATAAATTTATTAAAAACTTCTTGAACTTGATAATTCCCTTCAAGATTAGCAACTGTTTTTTGGAATTTTTCTTCTTGATCTACAATCATAATGAATCTGAATTTGTAAGCACATATTTCATGGCTTTGGCTTTTAATAAACATTCTTCGT
The DNA here is from genome assembly GCA_964022045.1 of uncultured Polaribacter sp. Classification (GTDB taxonomy): domain Bacteria; phylum Bacteroidota; class Bacteroidia; order Flavobacteriales; family Flavobacteriaceae; genus Polaribacter. Next base: position 1,572 of record CAXICE010000150.1, read on the forward strand.
ATTCTTTTTCTGGAGTAGATTTTGCAGTAATTGCGCCACCAACAGAAAAAGAGACATACTTGTTTTCTTCGTTGTACAAAATACTTCTAATAACAACATTAAAATCAAAATCTTCATTCGGAGTAAAGTATCCAACAGCGCCAGAATACAAGCCACGTTTGGTTTCTTCTTGTGTTTCAATAATTTTCATTGCCGATACTTTTGGTGCGCCAGTCATGCTTCCCATCGGAAAAGTTTCTCGTAAAATATCTACAGAGTTTGTTGTTTTTTCAACTTCAGAAACTACTGTTGATATTAATTGATGCACTTGTTTGAATGAATAAACTTTGCACAATTCTTCAACTTTTACAGAGCCTTTTATGGCAGTTTTTGCAAGATCGTTTCTCACCAAATCTACAATCATAATATTTTCTGATCGCTCTTTTTCATCTCTTGCTAAATCAAACGCAATTTGCTCGTCATCAACTTTGCTAATCAATCTTTTTGCAGTTCCTTTTATAGGTTGAGAAATCACTTTTTTGCCTTCTCTTTTGATATATCTTTCTGGTGATGCAGACAATAAATATTGATGTTCACATTTTAAAAATGTGGCAAAAGGCGGTTCAGAAATTTCATTTAAATGATGATAAACTTCTATCGGATTTATGGTTGCGTTCTCTGCATAAAACTCTTGACAAAAATTGGCTTCGTAAATATCGCCTCGATGAATGTGATTTAAAATTGAAGTTACTTTTTGATGATATTCATCTTTATGAATTCTCAATTTTACTTTTATTTCTTCGGATGTTTTGTCAGGTTGAGCGGAGTCGAAACCTAAAAAACCTCTCGACTGCGCTCGAGGAGACATTTTAGTAATCGTTTCAAAATCGAAATCAATTTCATCATCAATCATTTTTAAATACGAAAATTCAACGGTATTTCCTTTGATAAAAATGATGCGCTGTGGCTGAAAAAAATACAAATCAGCAAAATGCAATCCGTCAAAATTCTTAGACGAAAGTTGTTCAACATCATTCTTTAAATCATAACTTAAATACCCAAACAAATAATCGTTTGTAATCGATTGATATTCTTTTAATTTATCAAAAGCATTGGTGTAATCTGTTTTGATTGATGTAAATTCATCAACCGCAAGAACGGCATCGAAAGAAGAATATTCTTGGTGATATTGATTAGAATCTAGCCAAGAAATGGCTTCGTATTGTTGCGCCCAAACCAATAATTTTGATTTAAATTCATCAATAGATTTTACAGTAAATTTTTTTTGTACTCTTTGCATGCAAGTACAAAAATACAAATCTAAACATTGCGAGCTTTAATTTATTTTGCAATTATATTCTTAAAAAGTAGTACTTTACAACTTTCAAAAATTATACAATGGTTTCATTAAGTACATTCGATTACGTTTTAATTATTTCATTCTTTGCAATTACACTTTTTATCGGAATTTATGTTTCAAAAAAGTCAGGTAAAAGTGCTTCTGAATATTTTTTGTCAGGAAGAAATATGCCATGGTGGTTGTTAGGATTATCAATGGTTGCCACAACTTTTTCTACCGATACTCCAAATTTAGTAACAGACATTGTAAGAACAAATGGCGTTTCTGGAAACTGGGTTTGGTGGGCTTTTTTAATAACGGGTTTATTAACGGTTTTTGTCTATGCGAAATTATGGCGAAAATCGGCTGTAAATACAGATTTAGAATATTATGAATTGCGATATGGTGGAAAGCCAGCAAAATTTTTAAGAAAATTTAGAGCAGTTTATTTGGGTGTCATTTTTAATATTTTAGCAATGTCTGCTGTTACTTTAGCTGCAATTAAAATCGGACAAATAATGTTAGGATTAGAAGCATGGGAAACTGTTGTTTATGCTGGTGTAATTACAGTAATTTTTAGTGCGGTTGGTGGATTTAAAGGTGTAGTTTATACTGATTTTTTATTGTTTTTTGTAGCAATGGCTGGTGCAATTGGTGCTGCTTATTATTTAGTGAATTTGCCAGAAGTTGGCGGTTTAGACAAGTTATTTGCGAATGAAAATGTGGCTGACAAATTATCACTTTTACCAGATTTTGATGATAAATCTGCTTTAATAACGTTGTTGATTATTCCGTTAGCGGTACAGTGGTGGAGCGCTTGGTATCCAGGAGCAGAACCTGGTGGTGGCGGTTATATTGCGCAAAGGATGTTGGCAGCAAAAGATGAAAATCATGCAATTGGCGCAACGTTCTTTTTTAATATTATGCATTATGCTTTACGTCCTTGGCCGTGGATTATTGTGGCGTTAGCTTCATTGGTGTTGTTTCCAGATTTAGCTAGTATTCAAGAAGCTTTTCCAAATGTTTCTGCAGATAAATTAGGACACGATTTAGCGTATTCTGCGATGTTAACAAAATTACCAAGTGGTTTATTAGGATTGGTATTAGCCTCTTTAATTGCTGCGTATATGAGTACAATTTCTACACATTTAAATTGGGGCTCTTCTTATATTGTAAATGATTTTTACAAACAACAAATTAATCCAGATGCATCAGAAAAAAAATTAGTTGCTGTTGGAAGATTTTCTACAGTTATTCTGATGGTTTGTAGCGCATTATTAGCACTAGTTTTACAAAATGCATTGCAATTATTTGATGTGATTTTAATGTTTGGTGCAGGAACCGGATTGATTTTTATTTTACGTTGGTTTTGGTGGAGAATTAATGCTTGGAGTGAAATTGCAGCCATGTTTTCATCAGGAATTATTTCTATAATTATTAACTTTACTTCTGTTGGCGCGATTTTATTTGCTGAAGAAACTGGAGTTTTTCCAGCTTGGTTTAAGTTTCCATTTATCGTTTTAATTACCACAATTATTTGGGTTGTAACTACATTTTTAACGCAACCAGAAAGTACTGATGTGTTGCGAAATTTCTATCAGAAAATTCAGCCTGGTGGACCAGGTTGGGCAAAAGTTATTGAAGGAGCAAAATCAGAAAATATTGATATTGTAAATGACAAAGAAGGTTGGAGTGTTCCGTCTGGAATT
>CAXICE010000151.1:0-4583 GCA_964022045.1 uncultured Polaribacter sp.
ATAAAGATATTTTCTTTGTTAATTGCATGAACTCCTTCAGGAATTTCTTGCGATGTTCTGTCTTCGGTTAAGAAATCAAAATCTAATTGAATTGCTTTATCGTTTAATGAGAAAATATCCCACGTGTTTTTTATTTGCAACAATTCTTCTTCAAATTCAATTTGTTTGTATGACGAAAAATCGACTTCTTCTTGTGAATCTGTTGTATAAAAAGCTATGATATTATCACCTTTAAAAAGTGCTTCATTTTCTGACAGATTTGTTACTTTTTCAACCAAACTTGTTGTTGGTAAATAAGAAGCATTAATTAATATATTTTGCTCCAATTCTACCATCGGATATTTCTCTTCTAAATATTCTTCAGTAATTGTAGTTGTTGTTAAACCCAAATGTTTTTCCCATTTTTCTCTAATGGTTAAAATCCCAACTCTAATATCAGCAACGGGTCTTGTATATGTAAAAGGTAACAATGCATTTCTAACATCGCTATCAAATAAAATGTAGTTCATTTTTGTAAAAGCTTTTTACAAATATAAAGCAAAAAAGCCGAAGCTTACTGAAATAAATTCAGCACAAGTACTTCGACTTTTTATAGAATATTGTTTGATTTTCTTGTTTAAAAAACTCTCCAAATATTAAACCCGAAATAAACATCTCCACTTGCCCAATCTCCAATTGCATTGGTTAAATAACCAGATTCATTCATCAATCCAGCATTAGTAACATGCAATTGAAAAACGTGTCCACCAGTTTCAATATCAACTCCTAAAGATAACGGATTTGTATATTTACTACTTGCTTCTCTATTCATATGCGCGTGATATTCTGCATTTATTGTAACTCGTTTACTAATTTTATATCGACCTCCAAAACCTAAAATATATTGTGTATTTTCTTGTAAATCGTTTTCTACAAAATTTTGATGTAAATAAATTGGTGCAACTTCTAAAGAAAAATTCTCATTAAATTTTCTTGAAATTAACAACTCGTGAGCGTAAGTATATCTATGCTTAGATTCTAATAACGGATAATTTACCTTATCCAAACCTGTATTAAATTCCATGCTATTAAAACCTACAATTGTAACAGGAAACTTTCCTTCTTCTTGATGCATTAATCGATATTTTAAATGTGCATCGTAGGTTTTGTTTGACGAACTTCTTGATAAACCAGCATTTAGCCAATCGTTAATTCCGTAAATAAAACTGAATCTTATGTTAGAATTATCCAATCCAAACAGATCTTTAATTCCAGATTTCACTGAACCAAAACGATGCGAAATCACAAAATAGAAATCGCCATCAGCTGCTAATTTGGTAGATTCCATATTAATAATTTTCAAACCTTTAAAAACCGATGAAGTTTTATTATCTAAAACAACATCGGCATTTAATTCGTCTAATAAATCATCTTGAGCGACTAAAGAAATATTAACAAAAAATACAAATAATAATAATCCGAGTTTTTTCATAAATTTTTGTATTAAAAAAGTCAATCAAATAGATGATTGACTTCTTAAAAGCTAATTTTATTTTATTCTTTTATAAACTGTCTTGAACCTAATTTTCCTTCAGAATTCAGTTTTAAAATATAAACTCCGGTACTTAAATCAGAAACATCGACTTTCGTATTTCCAACAGAAATAGCATTATCTCTAATTAATTTTCCAGACATATCAAAAACACTAATGTTTGCATCTGATATTCCGGTTGGTAATTGAATATTTAGATACTCACTAACTGGGTTTGGATACACTGTAAAATCTAATTGATATTCTTTTGCTAAACTTAAAACAGAAAAATCACTTGTACTTGTTAAAGCAACTTTATCTCCATTATCGTTACTTCCATTACCATTTGCTGAAACAGTTGCAGCATAAAACTTTACATTTCCAACATCAGTTGCAGGAGAAGTCCATTTAAATGACCAAGATTTTTGTCCGCCACTAGAATGTGTAATTCTAGAACCTGTAACTCTTGACCCTGAACCAGCAGCAAAAGTTCCTACTTTAGCATTATCTGTTGTTTTTTCTGCAGTTAATTGAAAACCATTAGTATTTGTAGTTGATGTAGATGAAACAGTTACATCGTACTGTGTATTTGTTTCATAACCACCACTAGGAATATTTGTTGTTATTGAAACAGAAACACCAGAACTTCCGCCAGTATGACAAGCTGTACAAGAATTACCAGAATCTCCGGGTGAACCTGTTCGTCCATCATCTCTTCCACCAGAACTTGCCATTAAAACAAATGCTGTAAAAGGGATTAAAAATAGAATTGTTTTAAAAATGTAGTTTTTTTTCATACCTGATTAGTTTAATCGTTAATAATAGTTACTTGATCTAATTTAATATATTCTAAAAGTTCATCGTATCCAATACTTCTTCCTTTCACTTTTATCTCATCGGTAATATTAAGATTATCTAATGTTAAAGAATCTGCATAACAAATTATAACATTGTCTAATGTAAAATTATTCCTTTCTACATCAGTTACTTTTCCATTTACCTCAATTGTTTTGTCTAAAAATTTTATTGTTGCATCATCTAAATCGATTTGATATTCATTAACTAAATCTTTAGAAGAAAATGTAAAATCAGCTTTTTCAGTAGATATATCCCTATGATCTTTATACATATAATTATAGCCAATGATTACCGACAAAATTAAAATCATAAAAAACAATAGGAGATATTTCTTATTTCTCATCTAGCTAATATATTGATTTTTTGCTATATTTAAAAAATAAATTATTTATTATCAAATACTTACAACCAAAAACTAAATGAAATTTTTTTTTACACTCATAATTATCACTTTACTTTTTTTCAATTGCACATCTGTTAGTACTGATGATTTGACTCTACCAACACCAACGGTAGTATCTTATACTGCTAATGTAAAAACCATTATAGATCAAAGTTGTACTACAAGTGGTTGTCATAATGCAGCAAGCAATACTGCAGGTTTGACTTTAGTAACATTCACACAAGTTAGAAATGCTTTTGTGAATAGAAATGCTTTAGAAAGAATGGAAAGCACAACAAATCCGATGCCTCCAAACGGGAATTTACCAAGCACATCAATTCAGGCAATTAAAGACTGGAGAGATCAAGGATATTTAGAAAATTAAAACGAACTCTATGAAATATAAAATTCTATTTTTAGCTGTTTTAGTTTCAGTTATTACTTTTGCTCAAGATAAATATTACACAAAATCTGGAACAATAATTTTTGAGTCTTCTGTACCAGCATTTGAAGAAGTAAAAGCAACAAATAACAAAGTAACTGCTCTTTTAAAATCTGACGGATCTATTGCATCGTTAGCTTTAACAAAAGCTTTTCGTTTTAAAATTGCTTTAATGGAAGAACATTTTAACGAAAATTATATGGAGTCTTCTAAATTCCAAAAAGCTTCATTTTCTGGGAAAATTATTGATTTTAATATCAAAAACCTTTCTTCTTCTGATAAAATTTATAAGATAAAAGGAACATTAACAATAAGAGGAATTAAAAAAGAAGTAACTATAAATAGTTCAGTAAAACTTAAAAACAATACAATTCATATGAATGCTGAATTCTCTGTAACTCCAGAAAGTTTTAATATTAAAATACCAAGTATAGTTAGAAAGAAAATAGCAAAGAAAGTTGATGTTTCATTTAACTTTGAACTCAAAAAAAGATAAAATTCAACCATAAAAAAAGCCTCAATTAAATTGAGGCTTTTTTTATTTATATAAATATTTGAGTTTACTTACTCAAATACATTTTACGTCTTGCATATAAATCGTAAAACTCATCGTCCTTTAGACTATCAATAAACAAGATACTTTCTCCTGTCGATTTCATTTCTGGACCTAAGTTCTTATTTACATTCGGGAATTTGTTAAAAGAAAAAACAGGTTGCTTAATTGCATAACCGTCTAACTGCGGATTGAAATCAAAATCTGTTACTTTTTTCTCGCCCAACATTACTTTTGTTGCGTAATTTACATACGGTTCCTTGTATGCTTTTGCAATAAAAGGAACCGTTCTAGACGCTCTTGGATTTGCTTCAATAATGTAAACTACATCATTTTTAATAGCAAATTGTACGTTTATCAAACCAACCGTTTTTAATTCTCTTGCAATAACTTTTGTATGATCTTTAATTTGTTGTAGCACTAAATCACCTAAATTAAATACTGGCAATGTTGCGTTTGAATCTCCTGAGTGAATTCCACAAGGTTCAATATGTTCCATAATTCCGATGATATACACATTTCCATCAGCATCACAAATTGCATCTGCTTCTGCTTCAATAGCGCCATCTAAATAATGATCTAACAACAATTTGTTTCCTGGCATTCCTCTCAATAAATCAACAACATGTTCTATTAACTCTTCTTTGTTGATGACAATTTTCATTCCTTGACCACCTAAAACATAAGAAGGACGTACTAAAATTGGGAAATCTAATTGATCTGCTAAAGCCAATGCTTCGTCTGCAGTTTCTGCAATTCCGAATTCTGGATACGGAATATTATTCTCTTTTAATAATGATGAAAAACTCCCTCTATCTTCTGCTAAATCTAAAGCTTC
>CAXICE010000152.1:0-4567 GCA_964022045.1 uncultured Polaribacter sp.
AAAGAGAATTTTCGTTTAAAAAATAGAAAAATGTTTGTTTATTTAGAAAATTATCATCATATTTGATACATTAATTCACTTAAAATCACGTGCGTATAGTTTAAAATTACTTTAATTGTTTAATAAAAAACATGGAACTAGAAAGCAAACTTGTTTTCTTAAAGTAATTTATGATGCGTGAAAATTTAACCCCAGACAGCAAATTAGTTAGCGATTACATTAATGGTAATGAGATATCTCTTGAGATTTTAATTAAGAGACATCAACAACGTTTATTTAGTTTTATTTATAGTAAAGTTAAAAACAAAGATATTACCGAAGATATTTTTCAAGATACATTTATAAAAGTAATAAGAACTTTAAAAAAAGGAAATTACAACGAAGAAGGTAAGTTTTTACCTTGGGTTGTGCGTATTTCTCACAATTTAATAATCGATTATTTTAGAAAATCTAACCGCATGCCAAAATTCAGAAACACAGACGAGTTTGATATTTTTTCTGTTCTTGGTGATGGCGTTTTAAATGCAGAAAAGAAAATTATAAAAGAGCAAATTCATGCTGACGTTAGAGAGCTAGTAAATGAATTGCCAGAAGAGCAAAGACAAGTGTTGGTTATGCGTATGTATAACGACATGAGTTTTAACGAAATATCAGAAAACACAGGTGTAAGTATTAATACTGCGCTAGGTAGAATGCGTTATGCATTAATTAATTTAAGAAAGCTAATAGAAAAAAATAAAATTATTTTGGTAAACTAAATACTAAAAGTAAAAAAGCATCGTTATGTGATTAATAATCAGGTAATAAAATATAATATATGATGCAACTTTACTCTAAAAAGTCTCCCAACTATAGGGAGCAACCCAAAAAAGAAACAATTCAATTTTTAATTAATTTTTCAAAATCTTTGAAAGTAATTAAAATTAAACCAGACCGAGTTATTGAGTTGAATTTGAATTAAGAGGAAAAAGCCTTAACCACCAGTTGAGGCTTTTTTGACGCATTTTTTTAAGTGATTTTTTTCTTGTAATATTCTTCCAAAACTGATTTTCTACCAATTGTTTTAGTAATAATATCATTTTCTAAATCCCAGCCACGAGCTGGAGAATATTCGCGTCCGTACCAAATAATTTGTAAATGTAAATCGTTCCATAATTCTTTTGGAAACAAGCGTTTTGCATCTTTTTCGGTTTGATTTACGTTTTTACCGTTGGTTAAATTCCAACGAAACATCAAACGATGAATGTGTGTATCAACAGGAAAAGCAGGAACGCCAAAAGCTTGACTCATTACAACACTTGCTGTTTTATGACCAACTGCAGGTAATTCTTCTAATCCTTCAAAACTTTGCGGAACTTCTCCATCATATTTTTCAATCAAAATTTTTGACAAGCCGTAAATGCCTTTACTTTTCATTGGCGATAATCCACAAGGACGAATAATTTCCTTAATTTCTTCAACCGTCATTTTTATCATATCGAAAGGATTATCCGCTTTAGCGAACAAAATTGGCGTGATTTTATTAACACGAACATCGGTACATTGTGCAGATAACAAAACAGCAATCAACAACGTATAAGGATCTTTATGATCTAACGGAATTGGGATTTCTGGATACTTTTCTTGTAGTGTATCAATTACAAATTGAACTTTTTCTTGTTTGGTCATTCTATTTGAGTTGTAAAGCTTAAAAGTACAAAGTTTATAAAGTTTATTCCTAATAAAGTTTCAATTATCGTTTTAACTTTTTAACTTTCGACTTTATAACTTTTATACTAAAATCATGACCACATTAAAAATAGGAGATAAAGCACCAAATTTTGAATCGTTAGACGAAAAAGGAAACACAGTAAAACTAACTGACTTTACAGGAAAGAAATTAGTGTTGTTTTTTTACCCGAAAGCAAGTACGCCTGGTTGTACTGCAGAAGCTTGTGATTTAAGAGATAATTACCAAACCTTTTTAGCTAAAGGTTATGCAGTTTTAGGTGCAAGTGCAGACTCTGCAAAAAGACAACAAAATTGGATTGACAAACACAATTTACCTTTTCCGTTATTAGCAGATGAAGATAAAACGGTAATTAATGCTTTTGGGGTTTGGGGACCAAAGAAATTTATGGGACGCGAATACGACGGAATTCACAGAACTACTTTTGTAATTGATGAAAACGGAATTATTGAAGACGTCATTACCAAAGTGAAAACAAAAGCACACGCTGCACAGATTTTGTAGTTTTTTAAGTTTTGCTAGCGTATTTATGTATGATTTCGTTACTTAGAATTCGGTTAGAGTTTTCTAATAATGGCACAAGATATTCAAACACTTAGGTTATAAACCACCATAATATTTTAAAAAAAGTATGGCTCCATAAAACAAAACTAAATTTATAGTAACAAAAAGAAAACGATTTAATTTAGTTAAGTCAAAGACCTTGGAGTTCCAAATCATAATTAATAAATGAAATGGTATTAAGAAGAATTCTGCAATCCCATTATTTACATTTAGACTCAAGATTATTGATATTGGGACAAATAAAATAGTCCATAAGCTTACATTGTAAATGTTTAATATTAAATGCTCAAAAATGTTTTTCTTGAATTTTAAGTAGAGTAAATAACTAAAAATAGTTAAAAGGATAATATTCAATATTAAAATTGCAAAATGAGAGGAAATGTTACTTGTTACTGCGAGCCCTAAAAAATCATTCGAAAAAAAGTAATTTATTAAAAGGAATAAAGATGCTATTGTAAAGAATTTTAAAGGACTGAAATAATATTTTCTAAATCCTTTCCAATAATTTAAAACTATTGTTTTTGGCTGGATCAACCCAATTTTTATATTTAAGAAAATAGATTTTTCTAATGAAAAAAAATTATCAAATAAATCCCTTAAGATTGTAATACTCGCAACTCTACTATTTTTAAAATATTGGCCGCAATTTGAACAATAATTTCCTTTTATTTCATTCGAACAAACTGAGCATTCCATAATTAATAGTCTTTTTGTTTTTCGTTTTGACTATGATGTCAGTTTTAACGACTTATATCAGTATAGTTAGCGAAGTTATCTAAAAAAGAATTTATAAACAAGCTAAACGATTCTTTAAAACTGCATTCCAATTTTAAAGTTCAAAACTCTACCAGTCATGTAATTCGGAATTCCGTACATGGTTTTAGAATACACATCACGCACCCAAGTATTGGTAATAGAATTGTTAATATCAAACAAATTAAATAATTCTAAACCAGCAGTTAATTCTTTAAAATTACGCAACCAATTGTTTGTTGCTTTCTTTTTTGCATCCACAAAAACATAAGAAACGCCTAAATCTGCACGTTTATAAGCGCCTAATCTACTTTGAAACTTATATACATCTGCATAACTTGGAGATCCGCCAGGAACACCAGAATTATACACCAAGTTTAAATAGGCTTTTAAATCTGGTAAATTTGGTACGTAATCTTGAAATAAAATTCCCAGTTTAAAACGTTGATCTGTGGGTCTGTCAATAAATCCTTTATTATCAATGTTTTCTTGCGTTTTAAGCAATCCTAAGCTAATCCAACTTTCATTACCAGGCACAAATTCTCCGTTTAATCTGATGTCGATTCCGGTTGCATACGCAGTTGCATTGTTTTTTGCTTGATAGCGAATACGAACATTATCAACAGTATATGGATTTACATTGCTTAAATGTTTGTAGTAAATCTCTGTGGTTAACTTAAAAGGTCTATTCCACATGGTAAAGCTATAATCATTTCCTAAAACAGCATGAATTGATTGTTGTGCTTTTACTTCTGGATGAATTCCTCCTAAATTATCTTTTAGTTCTTTGTAAAATGGAGGTTGATAATACAATCCACCAGAAATACGAAACAACATATCTTTTTCCCAATCTGGTTTGATGGCAAATTGCGCTCTCGGACTAAATATAAAATGACTTTCTTTAGTATTTCCGTTTCCTTTTACATTCCAATTCTGAAAACGCATTCCGAAATTATACCAAATTTGATGTTCGTTCCAGAAATCTTTTCTACTAAATTGCGCAAACCCAGAAACTCTATTAATAGTAACATTGTTGGTTGCTCTAATACTTTGATATGGTTGTAATGCGCCTTTATACGGATCGTATGGTTGATTATTTACAGAATGATGTGGCGGACGAATAGCAAAACCAACAGAATCAATAACTTCCCATTCTATAATTCTGTCTTTAATGTCTTCAATCTGATATTTAATTCCGACTTCAATCTGATTATTGTCTTTTTTATAAATTCCTTTTAGTTGCAAATTGGTAATTAGCGCATCTAAATCGTTTCTTGCATGATTTAATTGTGAGCCAATTCCGGTTGAAAACTCAACTTCACCAAAATTTTCTGAACCTAAATTGCTATCAACTTCACCTAAATTGTACGAAGCCAAAATATCAAAATATTCTTCTTCTTGCGTGTTGTACATAGAAGTTGTGGCGTTTAGCGTAATGTTTTCGTTGAGTTTATAGTCGGCTTTAAAAGCACCAAAACTGGTAATGTATTTGTCTTTTTCTTGTCCGCTGTAGAAGACAAT
>CAXICE010000153.1:0-4517 GCA_964022045.1 uncultured Polaribacter sp.
TTTGCTGACGGATTGAATTATTATTTAGCTAAAAATCCAGATGTAAAACCAAAATTAATCACACATTTTGAACCTTGGATGCCCATGTTTTTTAGCGAAGGATCAATTGGTGGTGATATTGAAAGAGTATCGACTAGAAAAATTAAAAATTTCTACGACAAAAACAACAAAATGGCTGTTGTAGATAATGGCTTAATTAGATTAAAAGATGATGAACCTAGAGGTTCAAACGGATTTGCAATTGCAGGTTCTAAAACAAAATCTGGTAAAGCCATGTTATTAATCAATCCGCATACTTCTTTCTTTTTTAGAGGAGAAGTGCATATGGTTAGTGAAGAAGGATTAAATGCTTACGGCGCTGTAACTTGGGGGCAATTTTTTGTATATCAAGGATTTAACGAGAAAACAGGTTGGATGCATACATCAACCGGAACAGATATTATTGATGAATTTGAAGAAACTATTGTAAAAAACGGATCAAAAACTTCGTATAAATATGGTGATGAAACTCGCCCTTTAGATTCTATAAAAGTGAATTTAAAGTTTAAATCTGGTAATGGATTTAAAGAGAAATCTTTTATGACTTACAGAACGCATCACGGACCAATTACACATGCTAACGGAGATAAATGGGTAACAACCGCATTAATGTGGAGTCCGATAAAAGCATTGAAGCAATCATTTACAAGAACAAAAAAATCGAATCATAAAGAATTTTATGAAATGATGGATATCAGAACCAACTCATCAAACAATACTGTTTATGCAGATGCAGACGGAACGATTGCTTATTATCACGGGAATTTTATCCCAAAAAGAAATGAAAAATTTGATTACACAAAACCTGTTGATGGAAGTAATCCGTTAACAGATTGGCAAGGCTTACATCCTTTAGAAGATAATATTTTGGTTTTAAATCCACCAAATGGTTGGATTCAGAATTGTAATTCAACTCCATTTACAAGTGCCTTAGAATACAGCCCAAAAAAGGAAGATTATCCAGCATACATGCATTCTTTCCCAGAAAATTATAGAGGAATTCATGCCATTCCGTTGCTTACAAAAGCATCAGATTTAACATTAGATTCATTAATTGATTTAGCATACGATCCTTATTTACCAGGAGCTGAAGTTTTAATAAATGGATTGTTAGAAGCGGCAAAAAAATCACCAGTAAAATCTAGGGAAGCTAAAGCAGCAATTGCATTACTAAAGAAATGGGATTTTAGAGTTTCAGAAAGTTCTGTTGGTATGACATTAGCACAATTCTATAGAAATACTTATTACAGATCTGGAAAAATTCCAAGAATGGTTGGCAATAAAAGAATGAGTAGACTTGGAAGGTATGAATACATGAGTAAAACGGCTTCTTCAAAAGAAAGATTGGCTGTTTTTCAACAAAGTTTAGATAAACTAAAAGCAGATTTTGGTTCATGGAAAACGGCTTGGGGAGAATTTAATCGTTACCAACGTAATGATGGAAAAATTCAACAAGATTTTAACGATGCAAAACCAAGTTTACCAGTTGGAATGGCATCAAGTTCTTGGGGTGCTTTGGCTTCTTTTGGAACACGTTTTGGAAAAGGAACTAAAAGACAATACGGAACTTCAGGAAATAGTTTTGTTGCAGTTGTTGAGTTTGGTGATAAAGTAAAAGCAAAATCAATGTTAGCTGGCGGACAAAGTGGAGATGTTAATTCACCTCATTTTGCTGATCAAGCGCAACGTTATGCAGACAAGCAATTTAAAGATGTAGCTTTTTATAGAGAAGACGTTTTAAAAAGAGCAAAATCAACGTATCATCCAGGAGAAAAAAAATAGATTAATGCTGCATACAGATATAATTATTGTTGGTGGCGGATTATCTGGAATTGGTGCTGCTTGTCATTTAGAAAGAAAAAACAAGCAAAAAAGCTATCGAATTTTAGAAGCTAGGGAAGAACTTGGCGGAACTTGGAGTTTGTTTAAATATCCAGGAATTCGATCTGATTCTGACATGTACACTTTTGGATATTCATTTAAAACTTGGGACGATGCAAAATCATTTGCAGATGCACCAAATATTTTAAAATACTTAAATGAAGCTGCTGATGAACATCAAATAAGAGAGAAAATACAATACAGCACAAAAGTAGATTCAGTAAATTTTGATTCCACAAAAAACATCTGGACAATTATTACAACTAATTCTAAAACAAATGTAAGCGAAACTTTTACGTGTAACTTTTTGTTTGTTTGTACAGGTTACTACAATTACAAAAATGGTCACACACCAGATTATCCAGGAATTGAAAACTATAAAGGAAAAGTAATCCATCCACAACATTGGCCAGAAGATTTAGATTATAAAGACAAAAAAGTTGTTGTGATTGGAAGTGGTGCGACTGCAGTTACTATTGTTCCGGAAATGGCAAATGAGACAGCACATATTACGATGTTGCAAAGATCTCCAACCTATGTTGGTGCTTTTCCAAACAAAGATAAAATAGCTAATTTCTTTAAAAAAGTATTGCCAAAAAAAGCTGCTCACAAGGTAATTCGATTTAAAAATATCACCACTCAAGTAATCTTTTTTAATGTTTGTAAATGGTGGCCAAATAAAATGAAAAATCTAATTGTAAAAGGCGCTCAAAAACAATTAGGAAATATTTCTGCTGAACCACATTTTGCACCAAATTACAAACCTTGGGATCAACGTTTTTGTGTGGCACCTGATGGCGATTTATTTAAAGCCATTAGAAAAGGAAAAGCTTCTGTAGTTACTGATCATATTGAAACTTTTACGGAAAACGGAATTAAAGTTAAATCTGGAGAAGAGATAAAAGCAGATATTGTAATTTCTGCAACTGGTTTAAAATTATTAGCTTTTGGAGGTGCTAAAGCAACGATTGACGGTAAAGATTTTGATATTTCTAAATCGTTAACCTATCGTGGATTAATGCTAAGTAACTTGCCAAATTGTATCTTTTTTGCTGGATACACAAATGCTTCTTGGACGTTGAAAAGTGATTTAACGAGTGAGTATGCAAATCGTCTTTTGAATTTTATGGACAAGAAAAATTACAAATATGTAATTCCTAAAGTTCAAGATAATGATATAGAAACGGTTCCGTTATTAAATCTAAATTCAACTTATATCCATCGAGATAAAGATAAGTTTCCAATGCAAGGATCAAAAACGCCTTGGAAATTATATCAAAATTATTTTAGGGATTACAAAACATTACGCATTAATAAAATAGCAGACAAACAATTACATTTTAAATAAAAAATCACAATATGAAAGCAAAAATTCTAGCAAGTATTTTCTTTTTAATAGGATTTACAATTCAAGCACAAGAAAAAGCAGTTCCTGTTTTTAAAGACGGAGAAGCGCAAATAGTGGAAGCATTTAAAAACTCGAAAGATTGGATTCGACATGATTTATGGGTAGAAACTTCTTTTGATACTGATGGCGACGGAAAATTAGACAGAATGCATGTTTCAGTTACAAGACCAAAACAAACAGAAACTCAAGGTTTAAAATTACCAATCGTATATGAATCGAGTCCGTATTACGCAGGAACAGCAGGAAGTGCTGAGATTTTCTGGGATGTAAAACACGAAATTGGAACCAAAGCAAAACCAAGAAATAAAGCAGAAGTAAAACGAAGAGGAAAACGTCCAATTATTTCAAATTCTCAAATTAGAACTTGGGTTCCAAGAGGATATATTGTAGTACATTCTTCATCACCAGGAACTGGTTTATCTGATGGTTCTCCAACAGTTGGTGGCGATAACGAATCGCTAGCACCAAAAGCAGTAATCGATTGGTTATGCGGACGCGCAAAAGGTTTTAAAAGTAGAACTGGAAACGAAACTGTAAAAGCATTTTGGTCTACAGGAAAAGTTGGAATGACTGGAACTTCTTACAATGGAACAATTCCATTAGCAGCGGCAACAACTGGTGTAAAAGGTTTAGAAGCAATTATTCCAATTGCACCAAACACATCGTATTATCATTATTACAGATCAAACGGATTGGTACGTTCTCCTGGTGGATATTTAGGAGAAGATATTGATGTATTATATGATTTTATCAATAGTGGTGGCGAAGATTTAATTCCGAATAAGAACTACATGAAAGACAGCAAATCTTCTAAGAAATTCATCCGAAAAAGAGATTATGCAAATGCAACCGTTCGTGATATTGAAATGGCAAACGGAATGGATAGAGAAACTGGAGATTATAATGATTTTTGGGCAGGACGCGATTATCTAAATGATATGAAACCAATGAAAGCTGCATTATTAATGTCGCATGGTTTTAATGACTGGAATGTAATGCCAGAACACAGTTATAGAATTTACAAACGTGCAAAAGAAATGGGAATTCCTTCGCAAATATTTTATCATCAAAATGGACATGGCGGACCGCCACCAATGACGATGATGAATCGTTGGTTTACGCATTACTTACACGGAATTAATAATGGTGTACAAAACGATGCAAAAGCTTGGATTGTTAGAGAAAATGA
>CAXICE010000154.1:0-4465 GCA_964022045.1 uncultured Polaribacter sp.
GGTGGAGGTACTATTTTAAAATCTACTACAGGGTTAAGCAACTCTTTTACAGTTGCACATACAATAACTGGAGGGCAAAGAACACAAATTGAAGTTTCTAAAACCAACAAAGATGTTATATATGTGTTGGCAGAAGGAACAAATAATCCAGTAGAAATGTTAAAAACAACAAATGGATTTACTTCTACAACAGTAATTACTCCGCCAAATGATGGAGATACAGATATTCCTGCAAATGATTTTACGAGAGGACAAGCATTTTATGATTTATTACTTGCAGTAGACCCAATAGATGACACAAAAATATATATTGGAGGAATTGATTTATTTAGAAGTACAGACGCAGGAGGAACTTGGAAACAAATTTCTAAATGGGCAGATAATAATAATCTAGCAGCAATGACAATACCAACAGTACATGCAGATCAACATGGTTGGGCATTTCATCCAACAGATCCAAACAAAGCATTGATTGGAAATGATGGTGGTGTTTTTTATGCTACATCATTATCTGGTGCAGAAACAACAACAACAGCAATTGTGGCTAGAATTAAAGATTTGAATATTACGCAGTTTTATCACGGTGAAATAGGTCAAAGTACAACAACAGAATTATTATTGTCAGGTGCACAAGATAATGGTACTCCATTTATCAACAATGCAAATACTGGAGTTAATGGGGCGACTGATATTTATGGCGGTGATGGAGCTTATTCTTTTATAGATAAAGACGGTGAGTACATGATTGTAGCTTACACACATAACACGAAAGCAAGAATTGACTTACCATATACTGGAGCTTCAAAAGAATTAGATGGAGATCAAACTACAGGAAGCTTTATCAACCCTTCAGAGCTAGATGATAATTTAGATATTTTATATGCTAACAGAAACAAAGACGGAAACTCTAATGGTATTATTAGATATACTGGAATAAAAATTGGTCAAACTTTGGTTAAAACAAACCTGACAAATGCATTATTAGATGATGCCGCAACCGTTTTAAAAGCATCTCCTTTTACAACAACTTCTACCAAATTATTTGTTGGAACAGCCAATGGAAAAATTTTAAGAGTGAACAATGCAAATACTGCAACACCAACTTGGACAAATATTACCGGAAATAATTTTGACGCAGGAAGTATTTCTTCAATAGGATTTGGTGCTTCAGAAAACGAAATATTGGTAACATTCCATAATTATGGTGTAGTTAGCATTTGGTATACTTCTGATGGAGGAACAAATTGGATATCTAAAGAAGGTAATTTCCCAGATATTCCTGTAAAAGCAATTATGATGAACCCATTAAACAATAACGAAGTAATCATAGGAACACAATTAGGTGTTTGGAAAACAGGTAATTTTAAAGATGCAACTCCAAGTTGGACTCAATCTTATAACGGTATGTCTGATGTTAAAGTGACTTCTTTTAGTTTAAGAACGGCAGATAATACAGTTATGGCTTCTACATTTGGTAGAGGAATGTTTACTGGACAATTTACTGCTGGAGCTACTGCTTCTGTAGATGATGTTATTAAAGACAACAAAGTATTTACGATGTATCCAACAGTTTCTAATGGTGAGTTTACAATTTTTGCTAAAAACACTGTTGGAAAAGCAGATTTAATGCTATTTAACATCAACGGAAAACAAGTGTTTTCTAAAAAGGTAGATTTTACCCAACAAGAAAAACAACCTGTTTCTGTGAATTTAAGTTCTGGAGTTTATATTGTGAATTTAATTGATGCTGATAATAGAAAATCAATTGGAAAAGTGATTATAAAATAAGAATTAAAATTTTTAATTATAAAAAAAAGCAGCTATTTAATAGTTGCTTTTTTTATTTCGTTTAATATAGAATCGGAATCTATTTTTACAATTTGATGTAATTCTTCAACAGTTCCTTGATGAATAAATTTATCTGGAACACCAAGAATTGTAATGTTATTTTTAAACTTGTTCTTGATTGCAAATTCTGAAATTGCGCTCCCAAATCCGCCAGAAATTGCACCGTCTTCAACGGTAATTATCGTTTCAAAAGTATTAAAAACGGTATGTAACAATTTTTCATCTAAAGGTTTTACAAAACGCATATCGTAATGTGCAACAGCATTTTTTTCTTCTAGTTTCTCAATGGCATTAGTTACATTTTTTGCAATACTTCCAATCGATAAAACAGCCACTTTATTCCCTTTTTTGATACAAATTCCAGTTCCTATTTCAATTTTAGAAAACGGTTGTTTCCAATCAATTAAAACACCTTTTCCTCTTGGGTAACGAATCGCAATCGGGTTTTCTAAACCTAATTGTGCTGTGTACATAATGTTTCTCAATTCAACTTCATTTCTTGGAGCAAAAATGATTAAATTAGGAATACAACGTAAATAAGCCAAATCAAAAACACCGTGATGTGTTGCGCCATCTTCACCAACCAAACCAGCTCTGTCTAAACAGAAAATTACAGGTAAATTTTGCAGAGCTACGTCATGTATAATTTGATCGAAAGCGCGTTGTAAAAACGTAGAATAAATATTACAAAACGGAACTATTTTTTGTGTTGCCATTCCAGCAGCCAAAGTAACTGCATGTTGTTCTGCAATACCAACATCAAAAGTTCTTTCGGGGTATTTCTCAAGCATAAATTTTAGAGAACTTCCAGTAATCATTGCTGGAGTTATCCCAACAATTTTATCATTTTTATCTGCCAATTCTACCAAGGTTTTACCAAAAACATCTTGGTACTTTATAGGTTCAATTTTTTCTTCTTTCGGAATGATTTCTCCTGTTTTACGATCAAACTTTCCTGGCGCGTGATATTGCACTTGATTTTCCTCAGCTTGCTGTAAACCTTTTCCTTTGGTAGTAATTACATGTAAAAACTTGGGTCCTTTTATAGATTTTAATCGATTTAACTCTGATAAAATTTCCTCAAAATTATGTCCGTCAATTGGACCAGAATAATTAAAGTTTAATGCCTTTATAATATTGTTTTGTGCGGCTAATCTTTTATCAGTTTTTACTTTGGTTAAATACGCTTTTAAAGCTCCAACAGATGGATCAATTCCAATAGCATTGTCATTTAAAATCACCAACACATTTGCATCAGTTACGCCTGCATGATTCAAGGCTTCAAAAGCCATTCCGCTAGCAATAGAAGCATCACCAATAACCGCAATATGTTGTTTTTCGGTTTCCCCTTTTAATTTTGAAGCAATTGCCATTCCTAAAATGGCAGAAATAGAAGTTGAAGAATGTCCAACGCCAAAAGCATCATATTCGCTTTCGCTTCTTTTTGGAAAACCGGAAATTCCGTTTAGTCTTCTATTTGTGTCAAAAACGGCTTTTCGTTCTGTCAAAATTTTATGACCATATGCTTGATGCCCAACATCCCAAACTAACAAATCGTTTGGAGTATCAAATAAATAATGCAAAGCAATTGTTAATTCTACAACGCCTAAACTTGCACCTAAATGACCTTCTTTTGTGGCTACAATATCAATAATAAACTCACGTAATTCTTTTGCCAAAACAGGTAATTGTGCTGGTTTAAGTTTTCGTAAATCTTTAGGATTGTAAATTGTATCTAAAAGTTTTGCTGACATAAGACAAAAGTACGAGTTTTACATCTGATTTGCTTTTTGTATTATTGAAAAAATATTTTTTATAATGATTACTCCTTTTGATGATGTTTATTTTATGAAAAAAGCTTTAGATGAAGCACAAACTGCTTTTGATAAAGGTGAAGTTCCGGTTGGTGCAATCATTGTTTTTAAAGAGCAAATTATTGCAAGAGCACATAATTTAACTGAAACTTTAAACGACGTAACTGCGCATGCAGAAATGCAAGCTTTTACAGCAGCAGCAGATTATTTAGGCGGAAAATATTTAAAAGATTGTACATTATATGTAACGTTAGAACCTTGCCAAATGTGTGCTGGTGCAAGTTATTGGGCACAAATTGGAAAAATTGTTTTTGGCGCTTCTGAATTAGAACGCGGATTTTTAAAACTAAAAACGACCATTCATCCAAAAACAAAAGTTGTAAGCGGAATTTTAGAAAACGAATGCAGCACAATTTTAAAACGATTTTTTATTGAAAAACGAAATTTAAACTAATAAAAACCTCAACATTTATGCTGAATTTATTTCAGTATCTGATGAGGTTTTTTTATAGAATTAGTTTCCGGTGATTTTCACATTGTCAATCTGTACAGTTGTTGTTACAGCGCCATCACCACCAAAATATTTAAAAGCAATATGAATATTTCCTGTTAAACAAGACAAACTAATATTGCCAGATTTTGTAAAAAAGTTCGAGAAATCTCCGCTCGGACCTTCAGAAATTGGTGCATTAATTTGTATCCAGGTTGTTGTTTTTACATCGCCAGTAAAATCTGATGATACAAAAACCTTTAACGCTTTTCCGTTGTCGTAACCATTATTAGTATCAAAAGATAAATTCTCA
>CAXICE010000155.1:0-4421 GCA_964022045.1 uncultured Polaribacter sp.
CTAGTTAAGTATTTTGCTAATTCCTCAGCCATTCTTTTGGTTAGCGTTGTCACCAAAGTACGTTCGTCTTTTTCTACTCTTATTTGAATTTCTTCTATTAAATCATCAATCTGATTTAAACTTGGTCTAATTTCTATAATCGGATCTAACAATCCTGTTGGACGAATTACTTGCTCTACAAAAATCCCCTCTGTTTTTTGTAATTCGTAATCGGCTGGCGTTGCGGAAACAAAGATGGTTTGATTTTGAATGGCTTCAAATTCTTCAAATTTTAAAGGTCGATTATCCATTGCTGCAGGCAAACGAAATCCGTGTTCAACCAAGTTTTCTTTTCTACTTCTATCGCCGCCGTACATGGCGTGTGTTTGCGGAATTGTAACATGACTTTCGTCAATAATCATTAAATAATCATCTGGAAAATAATCTAACAAACAGAAAGGTCTTGTGTTGGGTTCTCTTCCGTCTAAATAACGAGAATAATTTTCTATTCCTGAACAATAACCTAATTCACGTATCATTTCTAAATCGAATTCGGTGCGTTCTTTTAAGCGTTTTGCTTCTAAATGTTTACCAATCTCTTTAAAATAATCTACTTGTTTTACCATATCTTCCTGAATCATATGAATGGCATTTTGTAACACATCTGGCGAGGTTACAAATAGATTTGCTGGATAAATGGTTAATTGGTCGTACTTTTCTAAAACGGCATTGCTTTCTAAATCAAACGATTCTATTTCTTCAATTTCATCCCCAAAAAAATGGACACGATAACCGTTATCTCCATATGATGGATAAATAGTAACAACATCGCCTTTTACTTTAAATGTTCCGCTTTTTACTTCAAATTCTGTTCTAGAATACAAACTTGTTACTAGTTGATGTAAAAATTTGGTTCTAGAAATTTGTTGATCAACTTCAATCGGAATTACATTCTTTTTAAATTCTGTGGGATTTCCAATTCCGTATAAACAAGAAACCGAAGCCACAACCAATACATCTTTTCTGCCAGAAAGTAGGGAAGAAGAGGTGCTAATTCTTAAGCGCTCAATATCATCATTGATAGATAAATCTTTTTCGATATAAGTTCCTGTTACAGGAATGTAAGCTTCTGGTTGATAATAATCGTAATATGAAACAAAGTATTCTACAGCGTTTTCTGGAAAAAACTGTTTAAACTCAGAATATAATTGCGCTGCCAAGGTTTTATTATGCGCTAAAACCAACGTTGGTCTGTTGATTTTTTCAACCACATTAGCAACCGTAAATGTTTTTCCAGAACCTGTAACACCTAATAAAGTTTGATGTTTTTCACCTTCAACAATTCCTTCAGAAAGCTGTCTTATTGCTTCTGGTTGATCTCCAGTTGGTTTAAACTTTGAATGTAATTTAAAATCCATAAAGACAAAAATACCAATTAAGAAATGGAAATTAAAAGAAGTTGTATTTAATTTCTAAGCAAACTAAAATGACCAGTTTTTTTTCTGATATTACCATTGATGTCTTCTAAAACAGCATTGAACCAATAATCGTTTGATGGTAATTTGCTTCCGTTATACGTTCCGTCCCAACCATTTCCATCTTTATCAGTTATTAAGGCAACAATTTTTCCGTAACGATCAAAAATTTCTACTCTAGCTGATTTATAAAAAGCACTATTTGAACCAAGAATTTTCCAAGTATCATTTACGCCATCATTATTTGGAGTAAAATGTCTTTGGAAAAATAAGAAAGATAATTTTTGGCTGCTCACTGTTCCACAGCCATTTACATCACGAATATAGATGGTGTTTATTCCTGGTTTAATATCGTTGTATTTAAAAGATAAATTGTCAGTTCCTTTTCTAAAACTAGTCAAGCTTGTATTATTTATAGCATATTCATAATCTCCAATTCCAGAAATATTAATTGTTAAAGTGTTTGAAAAAGGATTTTCTTGATCATCAACTAATTCGGTTGAGACAATTAAAGCTTTGTTAGATTCTAAAACTGTAAACGTATTGTAACCTGTAGTTGATGTATCATCTGCAGCATCGTTGATGTCATTTGTATAAGATGTGTAAGCTTCAACTCTATAAGTTCCTTCTACATTTGCTTTGTGAATTGCATTTGTTGCTCCTGTGATTAAATTTCCGTTTAAAAACCATTGATAGGTATCTGTTAAGTTTCCAGTAAATCCGTTTAAATCAATAGTTATTTGCTGTGGATTATCAATTGGATTGTTTACACATAAATACATTGGAGTTGTATTTCCTTGCGGAACAGGACGTGTATTTACAAATATTTTGAATTGTCCAATTCCTGAACAAGCATTAGATCCTTTTGTTGAAATACGAACAAAAACATCAGAATTATTTGTAAATAAATCATCTTCAAAAGGAACTACAATTTGATTTGTTTGTAATGATGCATCTGTCGCTGTTCTGTAATATTCAAAATCATGTGTTGTGCTAGAAAAGGCTCCGCTTGAATTTGTAATAATCTCTGCTGTTTTAAGATTGAAATCATAATTTGTATTTCCAGCACCTAAACTGTTTGTTGAGTTTGGAGTATTAGCGTTTAAATCTAACTCAGATAGATATAAATCTGGATAAGTTGTAAGCGGTGTTGCATTTACTTTTAACTCAATTTCACCATCTTCATAACAACCTGTTGCGTCGTTTGTTATTCTTGTAATTAATTTATGATTTCCTGTATTTGTAGAGATTGTATTTCTATAGCCAACTTCATTTAGAATTGGTGATGTAAAATTAACATCTGTAGTTTCATAAAAAGTAACAGAAAACCCAGCAGTATTATTCGTCAATGCCGGTTCTTGAGATTGTAAATTAAAAGTAGTAATTCCGTCAACTGGATCAGCATCAATATCACATTGTTCGTAAACTGGAATAGCAACAATAGTTGGTTTGGGTACAAATAATATTTCTACGGAACCGTTGTATTTTAAAGTTCTACCGCAAGTATCATTAATGGTCATTTCTAAATTATAAGTTCCTGAGCCAAAATTTGTATGATCAATTGTAATTCTTCTAGTAGTTATATTTACAGCTGGATCACCGGTTTTTGTCCATTTAAAAGTTGAACCTGCAATTCCATTTAATTCAGGCTCGAAACTAAAAGTATTACCAATACAAACTTGTTGAGTTCCAACAGTTAAATCAACTAATTTTGTATCACTATCTAAAATTTTTACAGGAGCAAAGAATGATTGTATAAAAGGCGGTAAACCTTGAGTTGCAATTCCAGTTCCTAAATCAATTTTATCTTCTGTGTAGGTAATATTTGCAGCATCCTCTTCAGGGTTTTCTATTACATCTAAGAATTGTGTTCCATTCTGATAATTTACAGGAACTATCGCATAAATTTTTCCATCAATAGCTAGTTGTAAAGCGCCTCTGAATCCAACTTGAGTATGAATTAAGCGTTTTGAATTAGTGATATTTGGTTGCGTTAAATCAAACTGATAAAGTTTGTTATTTGTGCCATCAAAAGTTGATGTGTATAACTTTGAAGATGACTGAGAAAATTCAATTCCATAATGCCCACCATCTCCAGCAGATGAAGCTAAAATGGTTCCTAAGTTAGAGACAGTTCCGTTTGATGAGTTAAAATCATATAACACTAACGCACCATTATTTCTGTAATCTGCTAAAGCAATTTTTTTTCCGTCAGGAGAAACTTTTAAATAACCTCTTCTGTCTTTAAGAGAATATGTAGTTGTGCTAATTATTGGATTTGCTGTATCAACACCAGTTCCATCAATTTTATAGGCATAAAATTCATTGTTTACAGTAGATAAAATCCAAATAGTATTACAATCATCACCTTGAACAGCAGTAACTTTTTCTGACCAATTTCCCGCTTTTCCATCAGATAAATCTGTTGGTCCATTGATGATTTCTCCCAAACCTCCATTTCTAGAAATATCGACTGTATATAAATTTAATCCACTATTAGCATTTGTGCCAACTGTAAATAAGTAATAAATATTAGCATCTGTTGGATGTGGAACAACCAATGCAGATTGTGTACTAGAAGGATTTCCTTGCAAATCATTTGCTAACGATCCGTTACTATATTTCATGATCTGATGCGTACTGTCGTAAACAGTTGTACCATCAGAATAAAAAAGGAGTTTTCCAGTTTTATCAGAAATTGTAGAGCAACCTTCAAGAGTTTCTAATAGACCATCATTTAAAACTACGGGAGAACCAGAAGAAAAATCTAATCCTGCTTTTTGTCCAAAATACCAGTAATTAGCTTCCTTTTGCCCGTAGGTAGATAAGGTAATTAAAAAAATAAATACACTTAAAACTCTTCTCATTTGACGATTTTATTTTCAATGTCAAATATAGCAGAAAAGTATTATAAATCTCTCTTTTTTAATAATCTGTAAGACAGATAAATAAAGATCGTTGTCCATA
>CAXICE010000156.1:0-4405 GCA_964022045.1 uncultured Polaribacter sp.
ATGATTTTAATATTTGATAATGTTTACTTCCGTTATAATGATGATCTGAATGACGCGATAAATTGAACAACATCAACTTGCCAATTACGTGATCTGAGTTCCAAGAATGTGTTCTTTTTACTTTCTCATATCGGCCACTTTCAGATTGTTTTCTCAGTAGTCCGTAATGTTCTATATAGTTTACACTTTCTAGTAATAAAATTCCGATTACAGATGCAATTACAAAACAAATCAGCACAAATAATCCGAAGAAATAATAAATTGAAGCTAACAAAATAATGTTTGCTAATGTGTAAATAACCATTCGGTTTTGAATGTGAAACCAACTTCTGTCAGAAAGCTTTAAACGCTTATTTTCTAGTTGCCAAGCTTGTTTGTAGCTTGTGAAATGCGACCGAATATAAAAAATGTAAATCCATTCGTTTTTTCTTGCTGTTGCAGCATCTTTTGGAGTAGCAACATTCAAATGATGACCTGCATTATGATATGGTAAAAAATGCGTGTTTATAGAGCTTAATAATAAAATTTCCCCTAAAAATTCATCAAATCGGTTATTTCTGTGACCTAATTCATGACCAACATTTATTCCGATTGTTCCGCTTAAAAGGCCCATTCCGATAATTCTTCCAGCTAATTCGTAAGTTTCTAAATTAGGTTCTTGAACCGCGTAAAAAAACAGATATAAAAAGTATAATTGAATCGGAATTGTTAAATACAAAATGTATGTATAAATTTTGTTTTCCTTTTCTTTTTGCTCTTGCTCTTTTGAGAAATTATCTGAAGTTGGTTCGAATAAAAATTCTAGTAATGGAATAATTGCAAACGAAAATAATAAAGGTAAAAACGTAATCCATCCATTCATTGAGAATGAAAAATATACACATAAAGGAAGTAGAAATACAGTTAAAAATTTTAGGCTTTTCATTAAAAAAATGATTATTGCCTAAATATACAAAATTAAGAGCACGAATCCCAAATAGGATCTTTTGATAATGGTGCAGTTACAGAGACTTCTTTTTTACTTACAGGATGAATAAAGTTTATTTTTCTTGCGTGTAAGTGAATGCTTCCGTCTTTGTTGCTTCTTTTAAATCCGTATTTTAAATCACCTTTAATTGGTGAGCCAATGTTGGCTAATTGACATCTAATTTGATGATGACGACCCGTTTCTAAATCAATTTCTAACAACGAATAATTATCTAGTTTTTTGATGGTTTTGTAGTGTAAAACAGCTTTTTTACTTCCGTCAATTTCTTTGTTGTAAGCTGTTGATTTATTATTCTTTGGGTTCTTTTTTAAGAAATTGATAAGTGAATCTTTCTCTTTTCTTGGTTGATTTTTTACAACTGCCCAATACGTTTTATGAATTGTTTTTTCGCGCAACATTTTGTTTAAGCGCTCCAATGCTTTTGAGGTTCTCGCAAAAATTATAATTCCAGAAGTTGGTCTATCTAGTCTATGAACAACACCTAAAAAAACTTCGCCAGGTTTGTTGTATTTCTCTTTGATGTACTCTTTTACAACATCACTAAGCGGTTTATCGCCAGTTTTATCACCTTGAGAAATATCACCAGCGCGTTTGTTTACAATAATAATGTGATTGTCTTCAAATAAAACTTGCAAATTTTCTCTAGTTGATTGCATGATTTTTATTTAAAATTATCGGCAACATCTAAGTTTACATTTTCAATAAAATCTAACATTTCTTTTCTTCCAAGACTTGTTGATGATGATGTTAAAAATGAGTGTGGCAATGTTTCCCAATGATTCAATAATTTCTTTTTGTAAGAAGTAATTTGTTTATTGATTTTTGAGCTACCAAGTTTATCGGCTTTTGTAAAAACGATGCAAAACGGAATCTGATTTTCACCTAAAAAACGCATAAATTCTAAATCTATTTTTTGAGGATCGTGTCTTGAATCAATTAGAACAAAAGTACAAACTAGTTGTTCTCTTTCTTTAAAATAATTTTCAATAAAATGCTGAAAAATAGTTCTTTTCTTTTTCGAAATTTGAGCATAACCATAACCAGGTAAGTCAACTAAAAACCAAGAATCATTAATTTTAAAATGATTTATTAATTGTGTTTTACCAGGTTTTCCAGAAGTCTTTGCTAAGTTTTTTCGCTCCATTAACATATTAATTAATGAAGATTTTCCTACATTAGATCTTCCTATAAAAGCATATTCAGGGATGCTATCTTTTGGAGCTTTAGTAACATTACTATTGCTCATTACAAACTCTGCAGATTTAATTTTCATGTAATTAGATATTTCTAGAAGTAAGCCAATTGTCTAAAACAGTATTAAACTCTTCTGGTCTTTCCATCATTGCTGCATGTCCACATTTATCAATCCAAAATAAATCAGAATCTGGCAGTAATTTATCAAAATCTATAGCAACTTCTGGCGGTGTAACTTTGTCTTGCTTTCCCCATATTAAACAAGTTGGTTGGCTCATTTTTGGTAAATCTTTTGCCATGTTATGTCTTATGGCACTTTTTGCAATTGCTAATGTTCTAATTAAAGAATTTCTATCATTAATTACCACATAAACATCGTCAATTAGTTCTTCGGTTGCTATTGCAGGATCATAAAAAACATCTTGTGCTTTTTTGGTTACATAACCTCTGTCTCCTCTCTTTGGATAGCTATCTCCCATTGAGTTTTCGTAAAGTCCAGAACTACCAGTTAGTACTAGAGCCTTTACTTTTTCTGGGTAATGCTTTGTAAAATATAGGCCTATATGACCGCCTAAAGAATTTCCTACTAAAACAACTTTATCTAGCTTTTTAAATTCAATAAAATCATATAAAAATTTCGCTAGATTTTTAACATTCGTTTTTAAGAGTGGTAAGGTGTATAATGGTAATTCGGGAATTAAAACTTTGTATCCTTTTTTAGAAAAATGATTGAAAGTTCCGTCAAAATTACTCAATGCTCCCATGAGTCCATGCAATATTACAATTGCCTCTCCTTCACCAGCTTCTGCATATGTAAACTTATCTTCTGTAATTAAGTTCTCTTTCATGGTTAAAATTAATTTGACTTTGTGGCAAATGTAGTTTTTTTTTAGCACATATTCATTTTTAACAAGAAGAGCAAAATTCTAAACGTATCTGTTGAAGTGTCAATATTTTAGATAAAAATCAATTTTTTGTAATAAAGTGGTAAAAAGTGGTAAAAAGTGGTAAAAAATTTCTATTTTTGAAAATCGAATTAAGAAGTAGCTAGAAGTAAATGAATCTAATTGGTACATACGAATGCAAGGCCGATGCTAAAGGTAGAGTGATGTTTTCATCTGCTCTTAAGAAGCAATTGTTGCCTGTTGTGTCAGAAGGATTTGTTGTGAAAAGAGCCGTTTTTCAATCTTGTTTGGAGTTGTATCCGATGAAAGAATGGAATTTAATGATGGATAAAATTAACAAGTTGAACAGATTTGTTAAAAAAAATAATGATTTCATTAGAAGATTTACTGCTGGTGTAAAAGTGGTTGAGTTGGATGCTTCTGGTAGGTTATTAATTCCGAAAGATTTATGTGGTTTTGCAGGAATTGAAAAGCAAGTAGTATTGTCATCCGCAGTTAACATTATTGAAATTTGGGATAAGGATAAATACGAAAATGCAATTGATAACGCAGCGGTAGATTTTGCTGAATTAGCAGAAGATGTGATGGGAAATACAGATGTAGATGAGTTATCATAATCCGGTTTTGTTAAAAGAAAGCGTTGATGCTTTAGATATAAAAGAAAACGGAATTTACGTTGATGTTACGTTTGGTGGTGGAGGTCATTCTAGAGAAATATTAAGTCGTTTGGGTAAAGACGGAAAGTTGTTTGCTTTTGATCAAGATCCTGATGCGCAAGAAAATAAAATTGATGACGAACGTTTTGTTCTCATTGCAGAAAATTTTAGATATATCGCAAGATTTTTAAAGTTTTATAGAGTAAAAAAAGTAGATGGAATTTTAGCTGATTTAGGTGTTTCATCGCATCAGTTTGATGTGGCAGAAAGAGGTTTTTCTACTCGATTTGATGGTGATTTAGATATGAGAATGGATCAGAAAAGTGAGATATCTGCAAAGCAAATCATCAATAAATATAGCGAAGAAAGATTGGCTGATGTTTTGTTTTTGTATGGCGAATTAAGAAGCGCAAGGGCGTTAGCAAAAGAAATAGTTGAAGCGAGAGCTGATAACAAAATTGAAACTAGTTTTCAGTTAAAAGAAGTATTGAAAAGACATTTGCCAAAGGCAAAAGAACATAAAATTTTAGCTCAGATTTTTCAAGCTATTCGTATTGAAGTAAATCAAGAGTTAGAAGTGTTAAAAGAATTTTTAAATCAAATTCCAGATTTGTTAAAAGAAGACGGAAGATTAAGTGTAATCTCTTATCATTCTTTAGAAG
>CAXICE010000157.1:0-4325 GCA_964022045.1 uncultured Polaribacter sp.
TTACTGGAAATCTTGGAAAAGTAATGAAAGAATCTGCAACCATTGCGATGGAATACATCAAAGCAAATGCAGAAGATTTTGGAGTAAATCCAGAGGTTTTAGAAAAGTACAATGTTCATATTCACGTTCCGGAAGGCGCAACGCCAAAAGATGGACCGAGTGCTGGAGTTACAATGTTAACTTCGTTGGTTTCTGTGTTTACACAACGTAAAGTGAAAAATAAGTTAGCAATGACTGGTGAAATTACATTACGTGGAAAAGTGTTACCAGTTGGCGGAATTAAAGAAAAAATATTGGCTGCAAAAAGAGCAAATATTAAAGAGATTATTCTTTGTAATGAAAACGAAAAAGATATTTTAGAAATAAAAGAATCGTATTTAAAAGGATTAACGTTTCATTATGTTTCTGAAATGAGCGAAGTAATTGAACTCGCACTCACAAAGCAAAAAGTAAAGAATGCTAAGAAATTAGTGTAATAAAAAAGCCTCCAATTTGGAGGCTTTTTTATTATCTCTTTATAGAGAATTTTCCACTTGGTCCTTTGTAGCTAGAGCATTTTTCTCCGTTTCTAGTAATTCCTATTATAGTGTTATTTTTTAGCGTTCCAGAAAAAGTGTTTAAAGAAGTCTTACTGTCTTCTTTTTTAAGAATGTCTATAATAATTTGTTCCCCTTTTTCAGATAATTTACCACCAGTATAACTCCATTCGCCAAGTTTAGCATCTACTATTCGAAAACCTCTTATGTAATGTTTTAGATTAGCATATGAAACACTACCAGTGATTACTCCTTTATTGTCTGTGGTTATGTTGAATACTATTTTTTCGTTTCCATAATTGTGGCTTTCACATTTCCAATTGTAATATCCTTTCCAGTTTCCAATTAAAGAGTTGTTTTTCTTGTTAAAATTGTTAACCGATTGACAGCTATTGAAAATACTTCCAAGCAGAATTAATGCAATAGCTAATGAATTTACGTGTTTTTTTATCATTTATTTTTAATCTTTAAACCATCATTTTTATATAATTCATAAGCAGATTGATAATAAGAAATGGTTTCTTTTAAGAATTCAGCATCTGAATCTGATTGTGTGGGTGTAAGTATGTTTTCTTTTCTATTCCAGTTGTAAACAGAATGCTCTTTTTGTGTTTCTAAAATCAATAGCTTGTTGGGTTTTAATAGTCCAACTTTTCTGTGATTACCAATAAAAGCACGTTCATCTTCTGGATTCATTTTAGAAATATCTTTTCCGAAAAGTTTGGTATTATAACTCCAATTTAAATATCCAAAAAGAGTTGGAAAAATATCAATTTGAGAAGATAGTTTATCAATTTCTTGCGGTGTTTCAGTTTTCAAGTTAAAGATGTAAGCAGGTATGTGATGATTTCTCACATTGATTTCTGTTCTACCAGCGCTATATGCACAATGATCTGCCATAATCACAAAAATGGTGTTTTTATACCAAGACTTATTTTTTGCTTTTTCAAAGAACAATCTCAGCGTTTCATCTGCATATTTTACAGCATTTTCTCTAGTATTTTCTTCAGAATCAATCACACCTTTTGGAAACGTATAAGGTTGATGATTAGAACTTGTCATCACAAAATTAAAGAAAGGTTGTTTGCTTTTATGTTGTGCATCAGCTACTTTTAAAAGTTTGTTGAATAAATCTCCATCAGAAGTTGCCCAAGCATTTTCAAAAGTAACTTCGTCGTCTTCAATTCGTGTTCTTTTTGTAGGTAAATCTTCTTCTAAACGATGTGGTTTTTTTCTGTCGACAATATCAAATCCGTTGTAACTAAAATAATTAGTCATGTTGTCAAAATGTCCGTCGCCGCCATACACAAAGGTTCTCGAATATCCTTTTTGTTTAAAAATTTCTCCAATAGTAAATAGATTGTCGCTGTTTTCTCTTTTTACAATACTTCTTCCTGGAGTTGGTGGAATTGCTAAACTTATAGCTTCCATTCCGCGAATAGTTCGTGTTCCGGTTGCGTAAATATTTGTAAAAAAAACGGATTCTTTTGCAAGTGAATCTATGGTTGGTGTCCAGTTTTCTTCATTTCCAAAACGTTCCATAAAACGCGCATTTAAACTTTCTAAACCAATAAAAATAATGTTTGGTTTTTGTTCTTTGCCACTGTTTTTTGTAAAACGTTCAATGTTGTTTTTATTGCCAATTAAACTATCGTTTTTTGCTGTAACAAGTGTTCTTAAAGTTGCATAATTTTCTTCGGATGGAATTGTTGGATAAAACTCTTTAAAGTTTAATTCGTTGCTTTTGTATGCTGCAAAAAATGAATACAATCCAGATTTTGCCAATTCATTTTCGTTGATATTGGTAAAAACTTCTGCTTGTGTGTTTTTGATGTTAAAATGGAATAATGCCAATACTAAAAATACAATTGCAGACGGAATTATCTTCATCTTAAAAGTATCAGAATTTTCAAAAGTGTTTTTATAAGCGTTTTGTTTTTTTGCAAATCTAATTGCTAAAATCAATATTAAAACGATAACTCCGATTAACAACGGAATCGGAAAAGTTTGATGAATGTTTTCTATAACTTCATAGGTGTACAATAAATAATCTACAGCAATAAAATTATATCTACGTTGGTATTCTTGCCAAAAAGGAACTTCCGCTAAAAAAGAGAAAATGCTAATAAAGAGAAACAATCCATAACTAAATTTTGTGATAATTCGATCCAATCTTTTTCCGTGAAATTTGGTTGGAAAAATCAATAAGTAGATTGTGTAAAGTGCTAAAAAATAAGATAAAGAACCAATGTCGTAGAATAATCCAATTCCGAAAATTTTTATCAAATTAATAAAGGAAAAATCAATATAACTAATTGAAGAAAAGTACAAAAATAATCTAACTAATAAAGAAAATGATAAAAAAGTAAGGGCGAATATTTTAAGTAAACTAAATCGTTTTGGTAGTAATAAAAGCTTCATTTAATAAAACAATATAAACACTAAAGTAAAAAAGTGTGTGAGTTTAAAAAGTTAGAATTTGGTGTCAAATATACTTAAAATTGATTTAAGAAAAATTCCTTTTTCTCAACGCTATCAATCCCAAAATTGGACCAATTGCCAAGATCATATAAATGTTATTTGAATTTGTAATATCAATTAATTGCGTTAAAATTTGAATACTAATAATTGTAATAAAAAACCCAATACAATTAGCAATTGTAAGTGCAGTTCCTTTTTTTTCTGCAGGAGCATTTTGTGCTACTAAAGTTGATAAAAGTGGTGAATCTGCAATGACAACCATTCCCCAAAAAAACAAAAAGGTGATAAATAAAAACTCAAACCCGCTATTAAAAACGAATGGAGAAATCAAACAACAAATACACGATAAAAGCAATGAGATAAATGCAATTTTCTTTACACCAAATTTTTGTGAAAGAAAACCGCTTAATACACATGCAAATCCACCAATTCCAATGATCAAAAATGATAACATTGAGGTGTTTAATTGTGCTATCTGATGTTGTACTTTATATTTATCAAGTATAATTGGTACAAATGTCCAGAAAGCATAAAGTTCCCACGCATGTCCAAAATAACCGAAAGCTACTGAACGAAATTTTTTATTTTCAAAAACGGTAAAGAAAGCAGAAAAATCTGTTTGTTGGCTTGGTTTTCTAAAAGGTCCATTTGGAACTAGCATAAACATTAAAAAACCACCAAATATTGCTAAAAGAGAAGTTGTAATTAACACATATTTCCATGAGTAAAATTCTGTAATTCCGTTTAATAAATGCGGAAAAGCAGTTCCGATAACCAATGCACCAACCAAAAAACCAAGAGATTTTCCGAGCCCGTTTTTAAAATAATCAGTAGCTATTTTCATTCCGACTGGATAAATTCCTGCAAGAAAAAAACCTGTAAAAAAACGAAGTGAAAGCAACGTAATTAAACTATTAGATTCCCATAAAATTCCGAGGTTAAATAATGCGCCTAAAACGGCACTTATTAAAAACACTTTTGATGGTGAAAAACGATCAGAAATAGTTAAAATGGCAAAAGATAATGTTCCGATTATAAATCCAAATTGAACAGCAGAAGTTAAATGTCCTAAGGCATTTTCATTCAAATCGAAGTTTAAAACTAAATCATTGATTACGCCATTTCCTGCAAACCAAAGTGATGTGCAACAAAATTGTGAAATTACAATTACAGGAAGTATTAATTTGGAGTTTTTCACTAAATTAACTTTGTTGTTCTTATATTTTTTTAAAACTTTCTAATATCGATAATATTTCCGTTTTCTAAAGTGTTAGAAATATCAATTTGAAATATTTTATCAGCAACAAA
>CAXICE010000158.1:0-4291 GCA_964022045.1 uncultured Polaribacter sp.
TTCTAGAGTTAGTACTTTTGCCCAAACCTAATCACCATGAAAAATACCAAATACGTTTTTGTAACTGGAGGCGTAACATCATCACTAGGAAAAGGAATTATTGCTGCATCTTTAGCAAAACTCTTACAAGAAAGAGGCTATTCTGTAACTATTCAAAAATTAGACCCTTACATTAATATAGATCCCGGAACTTTAAATCCGTACGAACATGGTGAATGTTATGTTACTGATGACGGTGCAGAAACTGATTTAGATTTAGGGCACTACGAACGTTTTTTAAACATTCCAACATCACAAGCAAACAACGTTACTACAGGTAGAATTTATCAATCTGTAATAAATAAAGAGCGTAAAGGTGAGTTTTTAGGAAAAACAGTACAAGTAATTCCGCATATTACTGACGAAATTAAACACAGAGTTCAGATTTTAGGTGAAACTGGTGATTTCGATATTGTAATTACAGAAATTGGTGGAACCGTTGGTGATATTGAATCTCTACCTTATGTAGAATCTGTACGTCAATTATTATGGGAAAAAGGTGAAGAAAATGCCATTGTTATTCATTTAACATTAGTTCCTTATTTAGCTGCTGCTGGTGAGTTAAAAACAAAACCAACACAGCATTCGGTAAAAATGTTGATGCAAAGTGGAGTTAGTCCAGATATTTTAGTTTGTAGAACAGAGCACGAAATCTCTGATGACATCAAACGTAAATTAGCTTTATTCTGTAATGTAAAACAAAAAGATGTCATTCAATCTATTGATGCAGAAACGATTTACGATGTTCCTAATTTAATGTTTGAAGAAGGTTTAGATAATGTTGTTTTAAGTAAATTAAAATTATCTTCAAAAAAGTTACCACAACTTAAAGAGTGGAATAATTTTGTACAAAAACATAAAAACCCAAAATCTACTATAGAAATTGGTTTGATTGGTAAATATGTAGAATTACACGATTCTTACAAATCAATTACAGAAGCTTTTATTCATGCAGGTTCTTCAAACGAAACAAAAGTAAAAGTTCGTTGGATTCATTCTGAAAGTTTAACACCTAAAAATGTTGAGAAAAAACTACAAGGTTTAAACGGAATTTTAGTCGCACCAGGTTTTGGCGACAGAGGAATTGAAGGAAAAGTAAAAGCTGTAAAATACGCAAGAGAAAACAACATTCCGTTTTTAGGAATTTGTTTAGGAATGCAAATGGCAGTAATTGAATTTTCAAGAAACGTGTTAGGTTTAAGCGATGCTTTTTCTACAGAAATGAAGAAAAATTGTAAAAGCCCTGTTATCAACTTAATGGAAAGTCAAGAAAATGTAACAGAAAAAGGCGGAACAATGCGTTTAGGTGCTTGGGACTGTAAAGTATCTAAAGATTCTAAAACGTATGATGCGTACAAATCTGAAATGATTAGTGAACGTCACAGACATCGTTACGAATTTAACAACGATTACTTACAGCAAATTGAAGAAGCTGGAATGAAAGCAACCGGAATCAACCCAAAAACTGGATTGGTAGAAGTTGTAGAACTTCCAAATCATCCCTGGTTTGTTGGTGTACAATATCACCCAGAATATAAAAGTACGGTGTTAAATCCGCATCCTTTATTTGTAGGTTTTGTAAAAGCGGCTTTAAAGCAATCAAAAAAATAAGCTTGTAACAAATAGTTAAAAGCGCTGTCTAATTTATCAGAAGTTAGTTTAGTTTAATTTGGAACAGCATTTGAACTACAAGTACAATCAAAAATAAAAACAGTAAAATCAGCTAAAAGCAGTACGGTTTTGCTAAATTTGTCGGGTTTTCTTCAAACGTTGAAAACAAAATGACAAGTTGACACTTAAGAACAATCAATGGAAAAAAAGAAATTTGACGCAAATTCGTTTATCGGATTATTATTATTAGGAGCTATTATGCTTTGGTTTATGTACACAAACCAAGAAGAAGTTACTCCAACCGAGAACACTACAGAAACAGTTGTAGATACTACAAAAGATACAACTACTCCAACACTTACAAACAATACAAATTCAACAATAACTAACGATTCTATAAAAAATGTAGCGCTACAAAATCAATTAGGAGCGTTTGCATACGGTGCACAAGCTGCAACTGAAGGAACTTCTGTTATTGAAAACGAATTATTAAAATTAACGATTGATAATAAAGGTGGACAAATTATTGAAGCTTTAGTAAAGACATACAAAACACACGATTCTTTACCTTTATATATCATAAAAGATAAAAACGCATCTTTTAATATCAACTTCGGAACAACAGATAATAGAATTTTAAATACTAAAGATTTATTATTTGTACCAACACTTTCTAAAAACGGAGAGAATCAAGTGCTTTCTATGAAATTGAAAGTTTCTGAATCGCAGTTTTTAGAATACAGATACGAAATGAAACCAGACAATTATATGGTTGATTTCGCAGTACGTTCTCAAGGTTTAGGAAACGTTTTCAACTCTTCAAATAAAATTAATTTAGACTGGAATTTAGATGCTTTTAGAAACGAAAAAAGTTTATCTACAGAAAACATGTATTCTGAGTTAAAGTTTTTTACGGATGATGAAGACGATTACCTTTCTGCAAGTGGAGATGATAACGAAATTGTTGATGATGTAAAATGGGTGGCTTTTAAGCAACACTTTTTCACATCAATCTTAACTACAAAAACACCTTTTAACCAAGCTTCTTTAATTTCTAAGAACTTAGTAAAAGATGATCAAATTGATACAGTTTTTACAAAAGGATATCAATTAAGCACACCATTAGCTTTAAATAATGGCGAGTTAAATTACAGCATGAACTGGTATTACGGACCAGCAGATTACGAAATTTTAAAATCTTATACAGATCAAGAAAGCTTAGAAGAAGTTGTTGATTTAGGTTGGGGAATTTTCGGTGCAATTAACAAATACATTTTTGTACCAATCTTTGGATGGTTAAGCGGATTAATGTCTAACTACGGATTGATTATTATTTTAATGACCATTGTAGTTCGTATTTTAATGTCTCCGTTGGTTTACAAATCGTATGTTTCTAGCGCGAAGATGAAAGTAATTCGTCCAGAATTAACTGCTATTAACGAAAGACTCCCAGGAAAAGCAAATGCCATGAAACGTCAGCAAGAAACCATGGCGGTACAGCGAAAAGCTGGAGTTAGCATGATGTCTGGTTGTATTCCTGCATTGTTACAAATGCCAATTTTCTTTGCATTATTTAGATTTTTCCCGTCGAATATTGAATTAAGACAAAAAGGATTTTTATGGGCAGACGATTTATCTTCTTACGATCAAGTATTTCAATTACCGTTTGAGATTTGGTTCTATGGAGATCACATTAGTTTGTTTCCAATATTAGCTTCTGTTGCTATTTTCTTTTACATGAAAATGAATCAAAGTCAGCAAGCAAACATGCAAGCACCTGCACAAGAAGGAATGCCAGACATGCAAAAGATGATGAAGATGATGATTTACTTCTCTCCTATCATGATGTTGTTTTTCTTTAACAACTACGCAAGTAGTTTAAGTTTGTATTACTTTATTTCTAACTTATTAACGATTGTAATTATGTTGGTAATTAAGAATTACGTAATTGATGAAGATAAGATTCATGCACAAATAGAAGAAAACAAAAAACGTCCAGAAAAGAAGAAAAGTAAATTTAGACAACGTATGGATGATGCGATGAAACAAGCGCAAGAGCAACAAGCTCAACAAAAGAAAAGCAAAAAATAGAAGGTAATGCCTTTTGATAATTATAAAAAAATCGAAACTAAATAGTTTCGGTTTTTTTTGTTTTTAGATTTCTCGACTTCATTTTATTTCGCTCGAAATGACAACAAATTGTCATCTTGAGCATTATTTGAAAAATGAAATATATTTTGCTTATTCTTTTATAACTATAATGGTATTAATTGTCCAAACTTTGGAGACTAAAAGTTATTACATATATATAATATGAATTTGAAAAAAGCTAAAACGTCATTTTATTATTACTAACAAAATGAAAAGGCAAATTGCTTTAGTCATCTTTTATAAGAATAGTATCTAGCCTTAATATTAAAAAAATAGATACTTTTTTTAAGTTGTTTTACCATAATTGACCATCTACTTTCTTTAATAGAAACTCTATGTGTCCATTCTTGTTTTATTCTATTTTCTTGTCTTTCTTCTATCATAATTGAAAGATTTAAATATTAGACCATATTAATAGTTCTACTAATACACTACAAATATGTTTAAAAACACAATAGTATTAAATAGGTAATATTCTTAATTTCAAAAA
>CAXICE010000159.1:0-4269 GCA_964022045.1 uncultured Polaribacter sp.
CTAAAGATTCTTGCCCAACTTTTCTTCTTTAATTGGATGTTTGTATTGTTTTCTTGATTGAATTTTGCTACGATTTCTGACTCGTGTAATTTGTAAAATTCTGGATCAAAATTGGCATCAGCTAAATGTTCTAATACATAATTTACAGATTTTTTTTGTGTAAGAACTTTGTCAAAAAATTCGTGACGCATTCGAATTCCGAAGGTATTTATTCCGATAAACTCTCCTGTTTTTTTATCATAATTAATGTGAATACATTTTTTACCACTTCCGTGTTCCCAATAAAAACGAGCTTCGTTTTCTTTTGGTTCTGCCCAAACCCAACCATACGTTTGATATTCAATATCAAAAAACTTTGCTGAATTGAACCAATGTCCAGGTTTGTATTCAATTTTATTTCCGCAAATAGTTTGTGCCACAGTTTCACCCATCATTCTTCCAGTATACCAAACGGCTTCAATAGCTCTTCTTTGTCCGATGGCTTCATGTTGCTCTGCACAATCACCAATCGCATAAATATTATTGATATTGGTTTCTAAAAATCGATTTACTTTTACACCACGACCAATTTCCAAATCAGAATTTTTAAGGAAATCTACATTTGGAGAAACTCCAGCCGTTAATCCAACAACGGTACATTCAATTTCTTCATTTGTTTCTGCAATGATTATTGATTTTACATTGCCATTTTCATCAGCTTTAATTTCTTTTAAATTGACACCTAAACGCAAATCGATATGATTATCTTTAATTTCTTGATTAACCATTCCTGATTCTTCTTTTGGCAAAACTCCGTTCCAAAAACTTTGCTCGCGAACTAAAAAAGTAACCGGAATATTTCTGCTATGAAGCATTTCTGCCAATTCAATTCCTATTAATCCGCCACCAACAATAACAGCGCGTTTACAAACTTGATTATTTGGTGCGTATTTTTCAAGGTTTTCTAAATCTTGCTTGTGATACATTCCCATTACGCCATTTAAATCTTGTCCAGGCCAACCAAATTTATTGGGTTTAGAACCTGTGGCGATAATCAATTTATCATAACTTAATTTTTCGCCATTATTGAATTCAATTTCATTGGAATCTGAATGTATTTGTGAAACAAAACCTTTTTTAAGATCGATGCGGTTTTTCTTCCAAAACCAAGACTCGTAAGGTTGTGTGTGCTCAAATTTCATGTGACCCATGTACACATACATCAATGCAGTTCTAGAAAAGAAATAATCGGTTTCTGCAGAAACGATTGTGATTTTCTTGTCAGAATTTTTTCTGATATGTCTTGCGGCTGTAACGCCAGAGATTCCGTTTCCAATGATTACAATATGCTCCATAAATTTGTTTGTTGGCTATTCTGTCGAGATGTAAGTTACAAACTTAATTCTAAAATTTAATTTAGAATGATTACAGATAACTTTTGAATTTGATATTTTGTAATCAATCAAATATTTGTCCGACTCAAAGTTTAAATTTATTAAAATAAGATTTTATGAAAAGTAGAATTTCTACCTTATTATTTGTACTAGCAATTTCATTTAGTACAACAGTTTTTTCTCAGGATGATGATGCAACATCAAAAAGCAATTTACAAACGTATACACCTTCTAAACTTTTAAATAGAGGACAATGGGATGTAAAATGGTTTAATAATTTGTACACAGAAACTAAATTTGCAAATAGTAAAGGAAAAAGTGTTTCTAAAGCAAGAGAGAATTATTTTACATCAACAGTAGAAGCATTTACAGGGATTTCTGATAATAATAGATTTAATATTGGTGTGATTGTAGAAATGCGATCTAACACAAATAATGACAGAAAAGCATTCTCTGTTTTTGAAT
This sequence comes from uncultured Polaribacter sp., assembly GCA_964022045.1. GTDB lineage: Bacteria > Bacteroidota > Bacteroidia > Flavobacteriales > Flavobacteriaceae > Polaribacter. The sequence goes on from CAXICE010000159.1 coordinate 1,839, forward strand.
TTGATGGTGATAAAAACACTGCGCGTTCTGGAATTACATCTATTGCACCAACTATAAAATTTCAACCATTTAAAAATATTGGTAATTTTTCTATTCAAACGGCATTTCATATTCCGTTAGTGAAAAACGAAACCGAAAATGGCGTGTATTTAGATCAAACTGCTTGGACTTTACAAAATCGTTTTTTCTACGATTATAGTTTCGAAAATAAAGATTGGCAATTATTTGCTGAGTTAAATACCGAATATAATTTTGGTGATGATACAAGTTTTGCAAACAATACCTTTGTTTTTGCACCTGGTATTTTCTTAAGTTATTTTCCAAATTCTGATTTTACAATTTTAGGATTAGCACAACATTCGCAACGCTTTGGCGATTTCACACAAGATTATACCGCCTTAGGATTTGGAGCAAAATATCAACTTTCAAATATTTTAAATTTAGAAACTATTTACACCAATTTTGTTAGAGGAACCGATAATGGTTTAGGACAAACATTTAACATTGGTTTGAGAGCATTGTTCTAAAAAATAGCCTAATTTAGGAGCTATGAAAACCAAATTTTTAATTCTTTTTAGTTTGATTTTTTTACAAACTTCTTGTAAAGCCGATCAGCAAAAAATAAACGGAATTAGCTTTGTAGCTTCACGTTCTGCAATAGATGCTAAACATGTAAAACCTGTTTTAGAAGTTAACGGAAATTACGTTGCTTTAATGCCTTTTGGTTTTTTTAGAGATTTAAAAAAGCCGAATATCATTTACAATTCAAACAGACAGTGGTTTGGAGAAACAAAAAAAGGTTTGGCGCATTACGCAAAAGAATTTCAAAAAAGTAAGGTAAAAATTATGGTGAAACCACAATTGTGGGTTGCTAGAGGTTTGTACACGGGTTTTATTGAAATGAAAGCCGAAGAAAATTGGATAACATTAGAAAAATCGTACGAAAAATTTATTTTGGATTATGCCGTAATCGCGCAAGAAACCAATGCTGATATTTTGTGTATTGGTACTGAATTAGAAAAATTTGTTGCTAAAAGGCCACAATATTGGAAACAGTTAATCATCAAAATAAAAAAAGTTTATAAAGGAAAATTAACTTATGCAGCCAATTGGGACGAGTTTAAAAGAGTGACTTTTTGGGGCGATTTAGATTATATTGGAGTTGATGCTTATTTTCCGTTAAGTGATAAAAAAACGCCAACAGTTTTAGATTTTGAAAAAGGATGGAAACCGCACAAAAAAGAAATTCAAAGAATTCAACAGAAATATAAGAAGCCAATTTTATTTACAGAATATGGTTATAGAAGTGTTGATTTTACTGGAGAAAAACCTTGGGAATCTAAAGGGATTGCAGGCAATATAAATTTAGAAGCGCAAGAAAATGCAACACAAGCAATTTATAATCAGTTTTGGAAAGAAGATTGGTTTGCTGGCGGATTTATCTGGAAATGGTTTCATAATCATGAGAAATCTGGCGGAGAAAACAACAACAGATTTACCCCTCAGAATAAACCAACAGAAGCGTTGTTAAAGAAATTATATAAAATCAATTAATAAGAGAAAAAACCAAAACATGATAAATGTTCTAATTTTCAATGAGTCAATAACTTAAATTTGTTTTCAATCAAAAATTATTTATCATGAAAAAAGTTATTGTTCCTATAGATTTTTCTGAGCATTCAGAACACGCATTAAAAGCTGCAGCGCTTTTATCGCAAAGAAACCAAATAGAAATTGTTGCATTGCATATGTTAGATCTTAGCGTGGTTTCGTTAAGTGAAAGCGCCAGTGATTTACAAGCGCAATCTGTTTTTTATTTAAAGTTGGCAGAGAAAAAGTTTAGAACATTCTTAAAAAAAGAATATTTAAAAGACATAAAAGTTACTCCAATTATAAAGCATTATTTATCGTTTAAAGAGATAAATACAATTGCCGAAGAAGAAAATGCAGATTTAATAATAATGAGTTCTCACGGCGCAAGCGGAATCAAAGAATTGTTTTTAGGTTCTAATACAGAAAAAGTGGTAAGACATTCTACAGTTCCGGTTTTAATATTAAAAGAAGAATTGTTCGATTTAAATTTTGAAGATGTAGTATATGCATGTGACTTTTCTGAAAAGTCAGTTCCTGCATATAAAAAAGCATTAAAATTGATGGAGTTTTTGGGTGCAGAATTACATTTATTATATGTTAATTTACCAAACGATAAGTTTAAAACATCATCTCAAATGCAAGAAATGGCGGTTAAATTTTTAACAAAAGCCAATCAGAATATAAATAAATTAAAAGATATTACTTTTGAGTGTGAGCATACAATTGAAAAAGGAATTTTAAAATTTTCTACTTTAATTGGTGCAGATCTAATTGCTATTAGTACAAATGGTAGAAAAGGATTATCTCATATCTTTGAAGGAAGTGTAGCAGAAGATGT
>CAXICE010000160.1:0-4263 GCA_964022045.1 uncultured Polaribacter sp.
CAAAATTCTTAAAATAAGTAAGTTAAGGCAATACGTATAATTTCGTATTTATTTTTTAAAGATGTTTTGAGTTTTTAAAATTTCATAAACGGATGCTTTTCTTGTAGCAATTTCACTTTTGATTTTAATCCGTTTAAAAATTGCTGATGCTGCTCAGAATCGGGGTTAAAAGCTTTGTGATTTAATCCATTTTGAATTGTTGCAACTTCTTGCATTGTTGCTTTTGCATTTTCTGAAAACCACACATTTGTAAACTTTTTCCAAATGTAATTGACGGCAGTTTTGTTTGGGTGAATCATATCTTCTGCATAGAAACGATAATCGCGTAATTCATCCATCATAATCTCATAACTCGGAAAATAGTGTATGTTTTTTCGAGGTTCAACAATATTGTGAATTGCAGCAATTAAATGCGATTTACTTTGCTGATTTTCTACAAATCCATCTTTTAAATGACGCACTGGCGAAACCGTAAATAACAGAGTTGTATTTGGTTTTCTTGATTGAATTAATGAAATTATTGCTTCTAAACTTTCGGCGATTTCATCAACAGATAACAATTCTTTTAAGAATTTTTTTTGCGGAATTTTATGACAATTAGCAACAATTGTATCGGTCTCTATAAAACGATAAATCCACGATGTGCCGAGTGTAATTACAATGTGTGTTGCGTCTTTTATTTGTTGATTTGTTTGCGAAATTTCAGTATTTAAATTTTGTAATAACTCATTTTTATCGGTGCAACTTAAACTAGAATGTGCATCAAATGAATGCCAACGTTCGTTAGTAAAGAAAACATCTTTTTCAGTATATTTTTTTTCATTGATTGCGTTGGTAATTAAAGTTTCAATTGCCTTTGGATGAAATAAAATTCCGAACGGATTTTGAACAGTTTTAAATTTAAAATGTGCTAATTTATCTCCGATGTTTTCCGAAAAACAAGAACCCAATAACAACAAGTTAGATTGATAATCTATTTGATTTCTTGATTCTTTTTTTAAAGGAATTTGAGTTTGTAAATTCATAATTATATAAAAATCTGAGTATAAATATATAAAAACAAAAGGCTCAAAGTAAAACTTTGAACCTTTGTAATTAATTTATGTAATAATTTCTTAATTAATATATTCTTTAGCTTTTGCCAAAGCATCTTTAATTCCGCCAGGATTTTTACCCCCAGCAGTTGCAAAAAATGGTTGACCACCACCGCCACCTTGAATATATTTTCCAAGTTCACGAACAATAGTTCCAGCATTTAAGTTTTTGCTTTCAACGATTTCTTTTGAAACATAACACGTTAAAATTGCTTTTCCGTTGTTTTTAGATCCAAAAATCAAAAATAAATTTTTGTGTTTCTTACCTAAATCGAATGCTAAGTTTTTAATACTGCTAGCATCTAAATCAACTTCCGATGCTAAGAATTTCACATCATTTATATCTTGTAATTGATTTTCTAAATCGCCAATTAAATTCTTTGCTTTGTCTTTTAATAATTGTTCAATTTCTTTCTTCAAAGAAGTGTTTTCGTCTTGTAAATTTTGCAAAGCTTTTACAGGTTCTTTGGCATTGTTTAACAAGCCTCTCATTTCAAAATATGCTCTGTTATTTTCAAAATAAAAATCTTTTACAGCATCATTTGTAATGGCTTCAATCCTTCTAATTCCTGCAGCAACAGCACTTTCAGATTTAATTTTAAAATGCCAAATATCTGCGGTATTTTTTACGTGAGTTCCACCACACAATTCAATCGATTGACCAAATTTTATAGCTCTAACATCATCGCCATATTTTTCTCCAAACAACGCCATTGCACCTTCGTCAATTGCTTGTTGCATTGGTATGTTTCTTTTTTCTTCTAAAGGTAGTTTTCCTTCAATTCTTCGGTTTACAAAATTTTCTACATCACGTAATTGCTCTACCGTTAATTTTGAAAAATGAGAAAAATCGAAGCGTAAATATTTAGAATGGACTGCAGAACCTTTTTGCTCTACATGTGTTCCTAAAATTTCTCTTAATGCTTGATGTAATAAATGCGTTGCCGTATGATTACATTCGGTTCTATAACGTTGTTTTTTATCTACAACTGCCGTTAAATTTTCGTTTAAATGCTTTGGTAAATTTTTTGCAAAATGGATAATGACATTGTTTTCTTTTTTAGTATCAAGAATATAAACTACATCTCCATTGGGAACTTCTAAATAACCTTTATCACCAACTTGTCCACCGCCTTCAGGATAAAAAGGAGTTTTATCAAAAACCAACTGATACATTTCGCCATCTTTTTTAGAAACTACTTTTCTGTATCTTGTTAATTTTACAGGCGATTCTAGAGCATCATAACCAACAAATTCTTCTGAAGAATTTTCAAGAACGATTGTCCAATCATCAGTTGACATTTCACTAGCAGCTCTTGAACGATTTTTTTGTTTTTGCAATTCTTCGTTAAATCCTTTTTCGTCTAACGATAATCCTTTTTCAGATAATATCAATGCTGTTAAGTCAATCGGAAAACCATACGTGTCGTACAATTCAAACGCTTTTTCACCTGAAATTTGTTTGTTATTTGTGTCAGTAATTATTTTATCTAATAAAACCAACCCTTGATCTAAAGTTCTTAAAAATGAAGTTTCTTCTTCTTTAATTACGTTTTCGATTAGTTGTTTTTGAGATTTTAATTCAGGAAAAGCTGTTCCCATTCTATTGCTCAAAACATCAACCAAACGGTAAATAAATGGTTCTTTTTTATCTAAAAATGTAAATCCGTAACGAACCGCTCTTCGTAAAATTCTTCTAATTACATAACCAGCACCAGTATTACTTGGCAATTGTCCGTCTGCAATAGAAAAAGCAACGGCTCTAACGTGATCAATAATTACACGAATTGCAATATCTGTTTTTTCGTCTTTGTTATAATCAACATTTGTAATGGTTTCTACTTCTCTAATTAATGGTGTAAAAACATCGGTATCATAATTAGATTTTACGTCTTGTAAAACCATACACAGACGCTCAAAACCCATTCCGGTATCTATATGTTTGTTTGGTAATTCTTCTAAAGTTCCGTTTGCTTTACGGTTGTATTGCATAAAAACCAAGTTCCAAATTTCTACAACCTGCGGATGATCTTCATTCACTAAAGTTTTTCCGTCAACTTTTGCTTTTTCTTCTGGAGTTCTAATATCAACATGAATTTCTGAACATGGACCACAAGGACCTTGTTCTCCCATTTCCCAAAAATTATCTTTTTTATTTCCCATTAAGATTCTGTCTTCTGGGATAATTTCTTTCCAAAAATTATATGCTTCTTGATCTAAAGATAAGTTGTCTTGATCATCACTTCCTTCAAAAACAGTTACGTATAAAATGTCTTTATCAATTTTGTAAACTTCAGTTAATAACTCCCAAGCCCAAGCAATTGCTTCTTTCTTAAAATAATCTCCAAAAGACCAGTTTCCTAGCATTTCGAACATTGTATGATGATAAGTATCGTAACCAACTTCTTCTAAATCGTTGTGTTTACCAGAAACACGCAAACATTTTTGCGAATCTGAAATACGATTGTTTTTTGGAACACTATTTCCTAAGAAATATTCTTTAAAAGGCGCCATTCCAGAATTGGTAAACATCAATGTTGGATCGTTTTTTAAAACCATTGGTGCAGAAGGCACAATGCTATGTTGTTTTTCTTTAAAGAAATTTAAAAAAGTAGTTCTAACGTCTTGCGATTTCATCTATAATATTTTCAATCAATAATAATTTTGTAACATTTTGTAAGAATTACCTACTTATTAGATAGTGATTACAATATGTTTTGCTCTTAAAAGTTAATTTACCTTTAAATAATTCATCTAAAAAAGGCAGTTGTAAAACATTTTGTAAATTTGCATGTTTTCTAACTATCAATTAACAAATTAGAGAACACAAAAATAGTACATTTAAGATTATGGCAAAGGTAAAATATTATTACGACGCAGATACTTTATCGTACAGAAAGATTGAACGAAACAAAAAGAGCATTTATAAGAAAATAAGTTTTATAATGTTGGCTGTTGTTTTGGTAGCATTTTTTGGATTTATTGGTTTTAGCCAGTTTTTAATGTCTCCAAACGAGCGCGCTCAAAAAAGAGAATTAGAGAATTTAAAATTGCATTACGAATTGTTAAGCAAACGTATAGATGAAAGTAGTAAGGTTTTAACAGATTTACAGGAAAGAGATAATACAATTTATAGAGTTTATTTTGAAACAAATCCGATTCCAGAAGA
>CAXICE010000161.1:0-4246 GCA_964022045.1 uncultured Polaribacter sp.
TGAATTGCATATTGTTCTGCTGGCAAACCAAAAGAATCATATCCTTGCGGATGCAATACATTAAATCCTTTATGACGTTTGTAACGCGCATAAATATCACTTGCAATATATCCTAACGGATGCCCAACGTGTAAACCTGCTCCAGATGGATACGGAAACATATCTAGCACAAAATATTTAGGTTTATCTGATGAATTACTGGCTTTAAAAGTTTGGTTTTCTTCCCAAAATTGTTGCCATTTTTTTTCGATCTCAATATGATTGTATTGCATGGTAATTTCTACTTTTTAGAAGCGCCAAAGTTACAGCTTATTACTAAAAGATTAAAGGATTTTAATTGTGAAATAAAATCGATAAAAATGTTCGTTATTTGCAGTGAAAAAATCAACCACTTTGAAAAATAATCTTGTAAAAGCACATTTAGCCCTTTTAGGCGCAAACTTAATTTATGGTGCAAATTATATTATTGCAAAAGGTGTAATGCCAAATAAAATTGGACCATCTGCTTTTATTTTTTTAAGAATTGTTGGCGCCGGAATTCTATTTTGGATTATCAAATCATTTATCAAAGAGAAAATCAATAAGAAAGACATTCCGCTTTTAATTTTATGTGGATTTTTGGGTGTTGCTTCCAATCAATTATTATTTTTTCATGGATTAAACTTAACATCGCCTATTGATGCATCCATTATTATTACTGCAATACCAATTGTAGTTTTAACTTTTAGTGCCATCATTTTAAAAGAGAAAATCACAAAAAACAAATTATTGGGATTAACTATTGGCGGCATTGGAGCTGTATTACTTGTTTCTTATGGGAATAAAACTGAAGGAACAAGTTCTCTTCTTGGTAATATTTTTGTCTTTTTAAACGCCTGTTCGTATGGTTTGTATCTGGTTTTAGTAAAACCGTTGATGAAAAAATACAGTCCGTTTACAGTAATTACTTGGGTGTTTTTATTTGGATTTTTATTTATGCTTCCATTCGGAATTCCAGATATTTTACAAACCGATTTTTCTACTTTCACAGCAAGTACGTATGCTGTAATTGCTTTTGTAATTATCGGAACTACTTTCTTGGCGTATCTGTTTAATATTTATGCATTAAAAACTGTTGCGCCATCTGTAAGCGGAAGTTACGTGTATTTACAACCGGCAGTGAGTTTTATTATGGTAAGTATTTACGCTTATGGTTTTGGACAAGTTGAATATGCGCAAGATATTAATGCTGTTAAAATAGCGTGTTGTTTATTAGTAATTGTTGGTGTGTATCTTATTAGTAAAAAACCAAAAATAAAGGCATAAAAAAATCCGAAAAACTTAATTTTCGGATTTAAACTTCATCTAAAGTTTACTTATTTTACTGGAACAGTTACAATTGTATTTGCCCATCCAATATGCATTCCTTTTTTAGAAAAAGTAATTCCTAAAGCTTCTACAAATTTAGAATTTTTAGAAACTTTTCCTGTTACTCTTACTACATCGTTTGCTTGTTTGTAGCTTCCGCTTCCCCAAGTGTGCAATGCTTTGTTTAAAATGATTGTCCATTCAGAATCTCCAGGAATTGCAAACATTGTGTAAGTTCCTGCTTTTACAGATTTACCACCAAACATAACATCTTTATAAAATCTAACTTCTGTAGATTCGTTTGCACCTAATCTCCAAACTTTACCAGCTGGGGCTAGTTTAGACATGCTTCTTCCTTTTAATTGTGGTCTGCTATAAATTACTTTTGCTACAGGCGGTGTAGAACGACCTGTTCTTAACATGGCAATATCTGCTGGGCTTTTATCTAAACCTCCAAATTTTTGTGCAGTTGTTTCATTTGAGAATAAAACTGCCATTACAAATAATGCGATTACTAATACGTTTTTCTTCATAATACTTAGTTTATTTAATTGATACTTTTACTACTGAATTTTCCCAACCCATAAACATATTCATGTCATCATCAAAAGTGATAGAAAATGCTTCAATAAATTTTTTGCTTTTTGATACTTTTCCTTGAACTCTAACCACATCTTCATTCTTTTTATATGAATAGTGTCCCCAAACGTTTCTTGCAGTACTTAAAATCACTGTCCATTCTCCATCATTTGGAATTGTAAATAAAGAATACGTTCCTGCTTTTACAGACTTTCCTCCAAAATTTACGCTTTTATAAAAAGTAATTTCTGCAGCTTCATTTGCACCAGTTCTCCAAACCTTACCAGCTGGTGCTAATTTTGCCATGCTTCTACCTTTTAATTGTGGTCTACTGTATGTAACTTTTACAATTTTATCTGAAACTTTCCAACTGTAAGGAAAACGAGCAACATCCATTGGACTTTTATCTATTGGGTCAAATTTTTGTGCATTGGTTTCGTTAGAAAATAATACTGCTATCGCAAATAAAGCGATTACTAAAACATTTTTCTTCATGATATTTATAATTAATTAATCTTTAAATCTGTCTCCAAAAATACGGTTCCTTACTCAGGAGAGTAATTATTTTTTGTTAAAGAATATTAAAAGTTTAACCCTATAAAGATATCAATTTATTGTTTAACTCTTTTTAAAACCCATTTCGAGATTTCTTTTAATGCAATTGGTGAAAAAGTTTGATCAATTTTTCGGTATTCATTCATATTACCAGTTTCACATTCTTGAAAAAAGTGATTCAAGCCTTCTAATTCAACAATTTTATAATCTTTATTATTTCCTTTGATCAAAGCATTCTTAATTCCTGTTTGGTTGATTTTTGCATCTACTTGTGTGTCTTTACTTCCATTTAAAGATAGTACAGGAATATTCAATTTTTCAAATTCATCTGCAGGATTGTACTTTAAAAAATAACGATTCCAAGGCTTAGTGCTAGCCTCTACTTGATTATTAATAAAAGCATTGATGTTCTTTTCTGGCGCACCCAATGAGGTTAAAATTGGTCTTATAAAACTATTATAATGTGCTTTCGTTTCTTTTTTAATTTCATCATCACTTTTATTAGAGGTAACAATAGCAATCGCTTTTCTTGTGTTTTTTTCATAAGCAACTTCGTCTTTTACAGGAAATCCTCTTAGCGTTTTAGATTGCATAACAGATAATTCTGTACCAGAAATTCCGGTAGAAGCTAACAAAACAATAAACGAAACATCTTTGGTTTGATTTGCTGCTAATGGAGCAATAATTCCGCCTTCACTATGTCCAATTAATCCAATATTTTTAACATCAATGTCTTTTCTAGTTTTTAAATATGCAACAGCGCTTAATACATCTTTTGAAAAATCTTCTGTAGTTGCAGTTCCAAAAACTCCTGTAGAAGCTCCATGACCTCTATCATCAAAACGTAAAACACCAATTCCTTGTCTTGTTAAGTAATCTGCAAGCACTAAAAAAGGTTTGTGTCCCATAAAACTTTCATCTCTATCTTGTGGACCGCTACCAGTTATTAAAACTACGACTGGATGTTTACCATTTTTACTTGGTAATGTTAACGTACCAGCCAATTTAACATTGGCTTTTTTATTATTAAAAACTACTTCTTCTTCGTAATATGGATATGGTTTTGTTGGTTCTTGAGGTCTTTTTGATTCGGCTACTTTTATAGTTCCTTTTTTTAAGTTTAACTTTAAAACTATTCCCCCTTCTTTATAAGTTCCTTCAAATTGTTGAGTGTTTTTATTGAACTCACCTTGGTAATTCATTCCTAAATTAGAACCGTCAATTGTTAATTTACCGTTTTCAAAAGTTGTTGCTTGTGGTTTCACACCAGAAATCCTAAATGTAGGAACCGCCATCATTGATTGGTATGTCTTTCCTTGCTTTGTGATTGTAAATACAAAAGTTAACTCTTTGTCGCCTCTCATTGTTTTTCCACTCCAATCTCCAGAAATATCTTGAGAGTTTACAGTACAAATAGACATTGTAAATAAGAGTATTAATGTAATAATTGTTTTCATTTTAGTTTTCATTTTTGGATGTTTTATTGCTAGCCGAATATTTTCAGCTTTTTAATTTTTATTAAAAAAACATGTAATTAATTACCTGTAGTAATCTATTTAAGTAGTGTTGTTCTTAAAGAATTGCCAAATATTTCTGCCTTAGAATCCATAGACTTCCCGATTGCAATTCCAATCAACATTCCTAGTGTCATACCTATTGAAGCGCCAATATAATTTTCAATCAGAGCTCCAATTGGAATTCCGAAACACATACCTATTGCAATTCCTAAACTTGTGTAGTGTCCTTCAACAGTTAAAGAAAATTT
>CAXICE010000162.1:0-4231 GCA_964022045.1 uncultured Polaribacter sp.
ACTTATTTCCGATTCTTATTTTTCTTGCCGGATCTACTAAAACATCCCACAATCTGTTTTCTCTATTTAATTCTCTTAATAAGAAAACTTCTATTCTAGCTCCAGTTTTTTCTTTATTTCCGTACATTCTTGCAGGAAACACTTTTGTATTATTAAGAACCATCACATCGCCTTCATCAAAATAATTGATTAAGTCTTTAAACATTTTATGTTCTATTGTTTGTTCTTTTCTGTTTAATACCATTAAACGAGATTCATCTCTATGTTCTGCTGGGAATTTTGCCAATAACTCTTCTGGCAATTCAAAACCAAAATGCGATAATTTCATATGTTTATTTTTCTAAGAATGCTGGCAAATATACAACATCGAGATAGGCGTTGTCAAGTGTTTTGCTGTTTAATTTACTTTGAGTCTATTTGAAAACCAATTTGTTGCAAATCTTTCCAGAAATTTCTGTATGATTTTGTAACCACATTGGCATCTAAAATGGTAATCGGAACTTTTAATGCTAATGGTGCAAAAGCCATGGCCATTCTATGGTCATTATACGTTTCTATTTCTATATTTTCTTTGATTGCTGATGATGCTTTTAAATGCAAACTTTCTTCGGTTACAGAAATTGTTGCACCTAATTTTGTAAGCTCATTTTCTAAGGCAACCAATCGATCTGTCTCTTTAATTTTTAAGGTATGTAATCCTGATAAATCACAAGAAATTCCTAATCCAAAGCAAGTAACAACAATTGTTTGTGCGATGTCTGGAGCATTCTTCAAATTTTGAGTTATGAGTTTTGAGTTATGAGTTTTCTCTTTTATCAACCTAATTGATTGTTGATTAAAAACTGTTTTCACACCAAAATGATTGTAGATTTCTGCCAAACAAGAATCACCTTGTAAACTGTCTTTTTTATACGATGAAATATTGATTTCTGAACCAATTTCGCTCATTGCAACTAAACTATAAAAATACGAAGCAGAACTCCAATCAGATTCTACAACAATCTTTTTTGATGTTGCTTTTTTTAACGGTTTTACAATAATTTTATTGGCATTAAATTCAGTTTCAATTCCTAATTCCTGCAACAAACTCAACGTCATATTAATATACGGAACAGAAGTAATTTTACCCAACAATTCAATTTCTAAACCATTTGGCAAACTCGATGCAATTAATAACAGAGAAGAAATATATTGACTGCTTACATTTCCGTTTATTTGAACTTTGTCTTTAATAAGTTTCGTTCCTTTTATTCGAATTGGCGGATAACCAATTTTATCTACATAAGAAATGTCTGCTCCTAAATCTTGCAATGCTTTTACCAAAATTTCTATTGGTCTGTTTTGCATTCTATCAGAGCCCGTTAATACAACTTCTCTGTTTTTTTGAATTGAAAAATACGAAGTTAAAAATCGCATTGCCGTTCCTGCATGGCCAATATTTATCAACTCATCAGAGGTTGTTAATGCTTTTTCTAAATATTTAGAATCATCAGAATCAGAAATATTTTCTATTTCTAAACCATTAATTAATTGTTGTAAAATCAACAATCTATTCGATTCACTTTTAGAACCAGAAATAGCTATTTCTGCTTTTAACTTTGTTGTTTTTGTAGATAGATGAAAAATCAAGATTCTTTTCGTTAAAAATTTGTAATTTTAGAAACCAATAAACAAACTAAACTCTAATGAAAAAACTTATTTTATTTGTGGCTGTGCTTTTACTTGCAACCAGTCACAAAGTTAACGCACAAAAGAATACTACCAAATTTTCTGAAGAAAATTATAGCGCTATTAAATGGAGAAATATCGGACCATTTAGAGGCGGAAGAAGTGCTGCTGTAACTGGTGTTACAGGAAAACCGAATTTATTTTACATGGGTGCCACTGGTGGTGGAGTCTGGAAAACTACCGATGCAGGAAACTCTTGGTCTAATATTTCTGATGGATTTTTCGGCGGATCTGTAGGTTCAATCGCAGTGAGCGAATGGGACAATAATGTAATGTATGTTGGTAACGGAGAAAAAACAGTAAGAGGAAATGTTTCTTCTGGTGATGGAGTATGGAAAACTGTAGATGCTGGTAAAACATGGAAACATATGGGTTTACCAAATTCTAGACACATTCCAAGAATTAGAATCCATCCTAAAAACTCTGATATTGTTTATGCCGGTGTTATGGGAGATTTGTATAAATCTTCGGATGAACGCGGTGTTTACAAATCTACCGATGGCGGAGAAACTTGGAGAAAAGTATTATTTTCTAGCAAAGATGCTGGAGTAATTGATTTAATTATCGACCCAAATAACGCACGTGTTTTATATGCAACAACTTGGGATATTAGAAGAACACCTTATAGTTTATCTAGTGGTGGTGATGGTTCTGCTTTATGGAAAAGTACTGATGGCGGAGAAACTTGGAAAAATATTTCAGAAAATAAAGGATTGCCAAAAGGAATCTGGGGAATTAGCGGCGTTACCGTTTCTCCCGTAAATTCTGATTTTGTTTGGTTGTTAGTTGAAAATAAAAAAGGTGGCGTTTACAAATCTGAAGATGCTGGTAAAACTTGGAAATTAATTAATAGTGAACGTAAACTAAGACAACGTGCTTGGTATTACACACGTTTGTATGCAGATACAAAAGATGAAAATATTATTTATGTATTGAATGTAAATTATCACAAATCTACCGATGGTGGAAAATCTTATAAAACTTATAATGCTCCACATGGAGATCATCACGATTTATGGATTGCTCCAGAAGATAATCAGCGAATGATTATTGGTGATGATGGTGGTGCTCAAATTTCTTTTGACGCAGGAATTAACTGGTCTACAATGAACAATCAACCTACTTCACAATTTTATAGAGTTGTAACAGACAATCATTTTCCGTACAGAATTTATGGTGCACAGCAAGATAATTCTACAGTAAGAATTTCTCATAGAACTGGCGGACGTTTTATTTCTGATAGAGATTGGGAATCTACCGCTGGTGGAGAAAGTGCACATATTGCTGTAGATCCTAATAATAATGATATTGTTTATGGTGGAAGTTATGGCGGATTTTTAACAAGAAAAAACCATAAAACAGGAGAAACAAGAGCGATAAATGTTTGGCCAGATGATCCGATGGGACATGGAGCAGAAGATTTTAAATATCGTTTTCAATGGAATTTCCCAGTATTGTTTTCTCCGCATCAAAAAAACAAATTATACGCTGCTTCAAATCATTTGCACGTAACGTATAATGAAGGACAATCTTGGCAATTAATCAGTCCTGATTTAACTAGAAATGACCCAAAAACATTAGGGCCTTCTGGTGGTCCAATCACAAAAGATAATACAGGAGTAGAATATTACGGAACTATTTTTGCCGTTGCAGAATCTCCTTCAGAAAAGAATTTAATTTGGACAGGTTCTGATGACGGATTGGTTCATATTACTAGAGATGGCGGAAAAAACTGGAAGAATGTAACTCCTAAAAAAATGCCAGAATGGATGATGATTAATGCCATTGAGGTAAATCCGTTTAAAAAAGGAAGCGTTTATATTGTAGGAACAAAATACAAATCTGGTGATTACAAACCGTACATTTATAAGACAGAAAACTACGGAAAATCTTGGAAATTAATTGTAACCGGAATTGGAAATGAAGATTTTACAAGAGCTTTAAGAGCGGATCCAAAGCGTAAAGGTTTGTTATATGCTGGAACAGAAAAAGGAATGTATGTTTCTTTTAATGATGGAAAAAACTGGGAGAAATTCCAACTGAATTTACCAATTGTTCCGATTACAGATTTAGCGATAAAAGATGATAATTTAATTGCAGCAACACAAGGACGTTCTTTCTGGATGATTGATGACTTAACACCAATTCATCAATTAACAACAAAAACAGCCAAAGAAAAAGTTACGTTGTTTACGCCAAAAGCAAGTTATCAGTTAAGTGGTGGAAATGGCAGAACTTCAAAAACCCAAGGAACCAATCATCCTGGTGGAGTTGCGGTGTATTATAATGTAAATGAGTTTTCTAAAAAAGACACCATTTCTTTATCCTTTTTTGATGCAAATAAAAAGTTAATTAGAAAATTTAGCAATCACCCAAATACAAAAAAGAACGAAAAAAGACTAGCTGTAAAAAAAGGAAGCAATGTTTTTTATTGGAATATGATGTATCCTGATGCAACAAAAGTAAAAGGAATGATTTTATGGTGGGCTTCTTTAAACGGACC
>CAXICE010000163.1:0-4169 GCA_964022045.1 uncultured Polaribacter sp.
GTTTGGAAACCATCTGATCATCAAGCATATTCTGCACAAGTAATTGTAGATTTATTTAAAGAAGCTGGTTTGCCTGATGGCGTAATTAACGTTGTTTATGGAGATCCAGTAATGATTACTGACACTGTATTGGCTTCTCCAGATTTCTCTGGATTACACTTTACAGGTTCTACGCATGTTTTTAAACATTTATGGAAACAAATTGGTAACAACATCAATAACTATAAAACATACCCAAGAATTGTTGGAGAAACTGGTGGAAAAGATTTTATCTGGGCACACAATTCTTCAAATCCTTTACAAGTTGCAACAGCAATTACAAGAGGTTCTTTTGAATTTCAAGGACAAAAATGTTCGGCAGCTTCAAGAGCTTACATTCCTGCTTCAATTTGGAGCGAAGTAAAAGAGCATTTAATTGCACAAGCAAGCGAAATTAAAATGGGTTCTCCAGAAGATCCATCAAATTATGTAAATGCAGTTATTCACGAAGGTTCTTTCGATAAAATTGCAAGTTTCATAGATGCTGCAAAAGAAGATGCAGATGCAGAAATTATTATTGGTGGTGGTCATGATAAATCTGTTGGGTACTTTATTGAGCCAACTGTTATTGTTGCAAAAAGTCCAAAGTATACAACAATGTGTACGGAATTATTCGGCCCTGTAATGACCATTTACGTATACGAAGATGCTGAATGGGAAGCTTCATTAAAATTAGTTGATGAAACTTCTGAATATGCATTAACTGGCGCAATTTTTTCTACGGATAGATATATTGTTGAAAAAGCGTCTAAAGCATTAGAAAATGCTGCTGGAAACTTCTATATCAATGACAAACCAACTGGTGCAGTTGTTGGTCAACAACCATTTGGAGGAGCTAGAGCTTCTGGAACAAATGACAAAGCAGGTTCTGCTCAAAACTTATTACGTTGGACGTCTGTTAGGTTAATTAAAGAAACACTTGTAACTCCACAAGATTATAAATATCCTTATTTAGGATAAGAATTAAATAAATTTTTATTTTAAAAAAACCTCATCAGTAACTGATGAGGTTTTTTGTTTCTACAAAATTCTATTCTATTATTTATTTAACAACTTTGAATCTCAAGATTTTGTATATTTATCCTCATTAAAAAAAGAGCACTCACAAACAACCAGAATAATGACTAAAAAATTTCTCCTTTTTGCATTTGCAATTGTAATAATTGCATGTAATCCAGAAAAAAAAGCTTCAACTTTAAATGTTGATTTTGAAAAATTTGAATTAGAAAACGGCTTACAAGTTGTAATGCATGTAGACAAATCTGACCCAGTAGTTGCTGTCGAATTAATGGCGCATGTTGGTTCAGCAAGAGAAATTGAAGGAAGAACTGGTTTTGCACATTTATTTGAACACTTACTATTCTTAGAATCAGAAAATTTAGGAAAAGGTGGATTGGATAAAATGAGTGCAAGAATTGGTGGCTCTGGAGCTAATGGATCTACATCAAGAGATAGAACAAATTATTTACAAACCGTACCAAATGATGCCTTAGAAAAAATGATTTGGGCTGAAGCTGATAAATTAGGTTGGTTTATAAACACAGTAACTGACCCTGTTTTAGCAAAGGAAAAACAAGTTGTAAAAAACGAAAAACGTCAGAGTTACGACAACAGACCTTACGGACATAATCAAGTTATTATTGACAGAAATTTGTATCCAAAAGATCATCCGTATAATTGGCAAGTTATTGGTTCTTTAGAAGATTTACAGAACGCAACTTTAAAAGACGTAAAAACATTTTTTAGAAAATGGTACGTTCCAAATAATGCAACTTTGGTTTTATCTGGTGATTTTGATCCTGCACAAGCAAAAAAATGGGTAGAAAAATATTTTAATGAAATTCCGAGAGGAGACGAAATTATTCCTCAAAAGAAAAGACCAGGCGTTGTTAATGAAACAAAATATTTATACTACGAAGACAATTTTGCAAGATTGCCTTTACTAACTTTAGCTTGGCCAACAGTTGAGTTATATCATAAAGATTCATATGCTTTAAATATTTTAACGCAATATTTATCACAAGGAAAAAACGCACCTTTAAGTAAAGTATTGGTTGATGATTTAAAATTAACTTCATTTACAAGCATGTATAATAGAACTTCTGAATTAGCAGGACAAGCACAATTAAGTGTTCGCGGATTTAGAAATGTTGATTTGAATAAAATTAACGACGGAGTTCAAAAAGCTTTTGAAAATTTTGAAGAAAACGGAATTCCAGATAAAGATTTAAACAGAATTAAAGCCGGATTAGAAACTCGTTTTTACAACAGTTTATCGAGTGTTTTAGGAAAAGGAACCAACTTAGCATCCTATAATACATATGCTGGCGATCCTGGGTTTATCAACAAAGAAATTGGCTTTACATTGAATGTTACCAAAGATGATGTTATGCGTGTTTACAATACATACATTAAAGGAAAAAACTTTATCGCTACGAGTTTTGTTCCAAAAGGAATGCGCAAATTAGCATTGAAAAACTCTAAAGAAGCGATTATAAAAGAAGAAAAAATTGTTCAAGGCGCTGAAGAAAATTTCGATCCAAAAGTTGCTGCAAAATACACAAAAACTCCATCAAAAATTGATAGAGCAACAGAACCTCCTTACGGAAAAGCACCAAAATTATCGGTTCCTAATGTTTGGAAAAGCGAATTATCAAACGGAATAAAAGTGTTCGGAATTGAAAATAGTGAAGTTCCTTTAGTGCGTTTTAACTTGGTAATTGATGGTGGTCAATTATTAGAAAAAATGGACAAATTGGGTGTTGCTAATTTAACGGCAAGCTTAATGAACAGAGGTACAAAAAACAAAACTGTGGCTCAATTACAAGAAGCTGTTCAAGAATTAGGTGCATCAATTAGAGTTTCTGCATCAAAAGAAAATATTACAATTAGCGGAACAACATTAGCAAAAAACTACAAAAAAACGTTAGCGCTGGTAGAAGAGGTTTTATTAGAACCACGTTGGGACGCAACAGAATTTGAATTATTAAAAAGATCTGTAGTTGGTAATTTACGTCAGCAAGAAGCAAGTCCAACAACTATTGCGAGCAATGTATATAACGGTTTAATTTATGGTGAAAAGAACATCCGTTCTAAAAACACATTGGGAACTATTGAATCTGTTGGAAAAATTACTTTAGATGATTTAAAAGCTTTTTATACAAACTACATTTCGCCATCAGTTGCTAAAATGCATATTGTGGGTGATATCAATCAAGATGATGCATTAGCTTCTTTACAAAATTTAGATTCTAAATGGGGAGCTAAAAATGTTGAAATTCCGGTTTACAAAACGCCAAAAGCACCAAACAAACCAACGGTTTATTTTTATGATGTCCCGAAAGCAAAACAGTCTGTAATTAATTTTGGAGCGCCAGCGTTGGCAGTGACTGATGCAGATTATTATCCTGCAACAGTTATGAATTACATTCTTGGTGGCGGCGGATTTGCTTCTCAGTTAACACAAGAATTAAGAGAAGGAAAAGGTTATACGTACGGAATCGGCTCTCGTTTTTCTGGAACAAAAGCAGCTGGAGCATTTACCATTTCTAGTAGAGTTAGAACCAATGTTACGTTAGAATCTGCACAATTAGTAAAGAAAATAATTACCGATTATCCAACCAATTTTTCTGAAAAAGATTTAGCAACTACCAAAGGGTTTTTAATTAAAAGTAACGCACGTAGATTTGAAACAATGGGCGCAAAATTAAACATGTTGCAAAGCATGAGTGCTTACGGATTTAGCTCTGATTATATTAAAGACAGAGAAAAAATTGTAAATGAAATGACAATTGAGGAAATTCAGAAATTGTCTAGGAAATATGTAAATCCAAATAAAATGATTTGGCTTTTTGTAGGTGATGCAGAATCTCAATTAGATCGTTTAAACGAATTAGGTTTCGGAAAACCAGTTTTATTAAACAAAACCAAAGAGAAAATTAAAAATTAAGAAATATGAAACTACTAAACAAAAGCATTTTTGTTATTGCATTGTTATTTTCAACAATTGTTTTAGCACAAGAAACAAGGTTATTACGCCAACCAACAATGCATGGAAATAATGTTGCATTTGCTTATGGTGGAGATATTTGGACAACCAATTTAACAAATAATATTACGACAAGATTAAC
>CAXICE010000164.1:0-4161 GCA_964022045.1 uncultured Polaribacter sp.
TACTTTCAAACTTGTATTTGCTTAAAACTCTTGCAGCTTCAATAGTTCCTGCCATTCCTGATGCGTTGTCATTTGCACCAGGAGCATCGGTTGTAAAATCCATTGTATTACTTGCACGAGAATCAATATCGCCACTCATAATAATATACCTGTTTGGATATTTTGTCCCTTTTTGAACTGCAACGACATTTACAATCCAAGCGTCATGCGGAACACGACGATTTCCTTTTTTTGTAACTAAATCTTTCTGGTAAAAAGTATTGATACAATTACCACACTCTTTAGAAATTTTATCGAATTCAGATTTTATCCACCGGCGTGCAGCTCCAATTCCACGTGTATTAGAAATGGTGTCAGAAAAGGTGTTTCTTGTGCCGAATTCGGTTAAAGTTTTAATGTCAGCTTTTATTCTATCCGCAGAAACTGCATTAATAATATCGTAAATTTTTTGATCTGTTTGTGCAAAAGTACTTGTGAGTGAAAATAGTAAAGTACATATTAGTAGTTTTTTCATGGTCTGGATTTGAGCTACTAATTTATAAAAATAAAAGCCACAGACTAAAAATAGTTGTGGCTTTTTAAAATTGAATTTGAATTGTTTGTTATGCTTCGTTATCCATTTTTTTTGTTAAGTTAAACCCAACTAATAATGCAGAACCTGCACTTATTAATACACAAGCAGCAAAAACTTCTTCTTGTAGGTCAAAAGAATTGTATAAAATTGATCCAACTGCAATTCCAATTCCAATTCCTATCAACAATAAAGCTACATTTAAAATGAATACTTTTGCAAAAGAACTTGCGCCTTTTCTTCTTTCTCCTTGCATAAATATTTTAGCGTCTGCACCTTTTTCTATTAAAGCTAAACGCTCTTTGTTTCTTGTAGAAAAGAATAAATAAAAGATTCCGAAAAACGTTCCGAAGATTACTGCTAATACTGCTACTTCTTCCATAATGATATAATTTAAATTTTAATGATTATTTTTAATTCGTTTAAACATATGACAGTAACTCTTTAATAAAGGTTACAAAAAAAATAAAAACAATTTTTCTTTTATAAAATTGTAACCTAATTACATTAATAGGAGTCAAAGATAATAATGGCCAAACTAACTGACGAAAAATACATAGAAAAAACCTTAAAAGGTGATTCTAATGCTTTTGCTTTCTTAATTGATAAGTATAAAGACATGGTTTTTACGTTGGCTATAAAAATGGTAAAGAGTAGAGAAGAGGCAGAAGAAGTTTCACAAGACGCTTTTTTAAAAGCATATAAATATTTACCAAAGTTTAAAGGCGATTCTAAATTCTCTACGTGGTTGTATAAAATTGCATATCATACAAGTTTAGATGCCATTAAAAAGAACGAAAAGCACCGAGGTAATGTTGCAATTGATGAAATTACAGTAAATTATATTTTGTCCGTAGAAACAATTTTAGATGGAATAGAACGTAACGAAAGAGCAGAAGTAATAAACAACTGTTTAATGCAATTACCAGAAGATGAAAAGGCAATTTTATTGTTTTTCTATTTTAAAGAGTTAAGTTTGAAAGAAATTATTGATATCACAGATTTAAGTGAAGCAAATGTAAAAGTGAAATTACACAGAGCTCGTAAAAAATTATTGAGCATCGTAAAAAATACAGTAGAACCAGAATTAATTAGTCATTATGGGAGAAAATAAACACATAGAAGAAATCCATGCTTTTGCAAAAAAGTATGTAAATGAGATTCCAACCGAAACTCCTTCAGCAGATTTTACTTCAAATTTAATGAAGTCTATTACCTCATTAGAATCTGTAAAAAGTACCATTGCTTATAAACCTTTAATTTCTAAAAAAGCTTGGTTTGTAGTTTTAGCAGCTATTGTTGCAATTGTTTTAATTCCTTTTAATTCATCTGGAGAAGCATTGTTTACTTTACCAGAAGTTAATTTTTCTTTTTTAGAGAAATTAAATTTCTCGGGAATGTTTCAAAACGTAAATGTTTCTAATACTACTTTTATTATTGCACTAGTTTTTGGGCTGTTATTGTCAATCCAAATAGTATATTTAAAAGGGTTTTTTGAAAAGCGATTGCACTAATCAGCAACTAAAGCTAATTGTGTACCTTTTGCGTTCACAATTATTCTAGTAATATTTTTAATTTTATTTTTATTGAATGTGTGAAAAATGCTCCACGTTTTATCTGATGCAGGATTAAATTTCATCAACGTATTACCAACTGCCATTAATAAGGTTCCGTCTGGTAACCAACAAACATCCTCTTTTTTGCCAATAGTTTCAATAACTTTTTTTCGATCACCATTTTTTGGATTGAACATTTTAACTTCCCATTGTTCGTTTTCTTTGCTGATGTAACTAACGTAAGTTGTGTTTGGAATTTGATGCACAGATCTACCAACTTTTTTCTGAATGGTTGTATTTTTTTTTGATTTTATTTCACTTACAATTAAATCTAAACCGCCATCAACAATTACCACATTAATTGCTTTATTTTTAGAATACCAAAACGGATATGCAACTTTTAAGTCTGCAATTATTTCTGTGCTTTTTCCGGTTTTGTAGTTGTACTTGTAAAAACGCTGCAAGCCATCATCATCTAATCTTACTGCAGAAATGTCGTTAGATTTTGGAATGCGTTGCGGTGAATATTCTCCACCATTTGGTGTGCTATTGATAAATTTAATTTTACCAGATTTTATGTTGTATTCCGCAATATCAGTTTGCTTATTTCTAGTTGATGAAAATACAATCGATTTTTTAGAATAAAAATGAGGTTGACTATCGTAACCAGGATTGTTAGAAATGTTTTTTCCGTTGCCAACTGACCAACTTCCATTGTTGTTGGTAACCTCGTACAAATACACTTCTGTATTAGATTGTGCAAATGCAAATGTTGTTGCAAATAAAAAGAAAAGTGTTTTTTTCATTAGTTTATTGTTTAGCCCTAAAATTGTGTATCGTGTTTTACAGTAAATTGTTTTGGAATTTCTTGATCAGATTCTCCTAAATTTTGTCTTAAGTCAATCTCTATTCCTCTAGCTATTGTTGATATTGGAACATCATTTGCTGTTCCTTCAAAAGGATTTTCACCAGTTCTTCCAATTCTTTCCATTGTATGAAAAACCCAGGAAACGATTACATAAAACGGAATTGTAAACCAGATAAATATTTTGCTTATTAATGGGTTAGATTCTGCAAAACTATTTCCAATTTCTGCAAATTGAGGAATTAATGCCAAAGGTAAAAGTAAAACAAAAGCCCACATAAAAAGATGGTTTAATGTAGCAAATTGTCTCGGGTATGGAAAATTCTTTATACGCTCACTTTTTCCTTGTAAAGTAAATAATTCTTTCAATAAATTTTCTAGTTCTATAAAAGAAAACTCCCAAATTACACCTTTATCTTTAAGTGTTTTTATATGATGTGATTGTAAATATAACAACGCAGTTTGTTTATTGTTTTTAGTTTCTAAATACTTAAAATCATCTTTAGAAAGATACGATTCTAAATCTTTTTCTAAAGTAGCGTTTTGTTCTGGCGGACGCATATCCCACTCTTTATTTGTTTTATGATTTGCTGCAGTTTCCCATTGTTTGGGTTGTCTCATCGCATGTCGTAACGCGGTCATCCAAGCAATATGTCGATAGGTAAGTGTTTTAATTTCTTTATTTAATTCGCTATCAGAAACATTTTCTTTTGTGTGTTCGTTATTAATCATATCTTGAACAAACATTCCGAATGTTCTTGAAGTATTTACAATACCGCCCCAAATTTTTCTCGCTTCCCAAATTCTTCCATAAGCAGCATTATTTTGAAAACCAATTACAAATGCTACAGCGGTACCGATTAAAGCTAATGGAGTCCAAGGGATTTTTAACCATGTTAAATCTAAAAAGTAATATGCAGAAATCCACGCAGTAACAATAACGAAAAATAAAAGTGTTTCAAATCTGGTCCAAACCATCATTTGAAAAAATGAATATGTTTTTTTAGTATGCATGTTTTAGTTTTACTAGTTGAAACGAAGCTAGGGATATTTTTCCTCAACAACAAATTTTGTTTGATTTCATAAATATAAGCTTTAGTTTAATTTTTGGTTAAAATTTGTGTAAATCAAAAATGTAAAGTATATTTGTCATAATGAAAAGTAAATTT
>CAXICE010000165.1:0-4019 GCA_964022045.1 uncultured Polaribacter sp.
CATTTGCGCCGATGGTACTGCCAATTAGGTGGGAGAGTAGGTCGTTGCCTTTCTTTATACTAAACTAAGTTTAGTATACAAGCCTCAATCTTTATAGATTGAGGCTTTTTTTTTACACAAATTAAAATAAATCAGAATAGTTTCGTTCTAACTATTAATTATCTTTTCTTTGTAGATTGTTTATGAGAATAATTAAAAACTTACTTTTTATATTTATTTTCCCAAGTATGTTGTATGCTCAAGTAGGAGGAGAATCTGTGTATCAGTTTTTAAATATTTCTACTTCAGCAAGGCAAACAGCTTTAGGAGGAAAGGTTTTAACATTGGTTGATGATGTAAATCAAGCGATGTGGAATCCTTCAGTTATAAATGATAATTTAGATAACCAGTTAGCAGTAAATTATTCTTCTTATTTATCAGGAATTAATATAGGATCTGTTGCTTTTGCAAAAAAGATTAACAGAAAATTTGGAGTTTTACACGGAAGTATTCAATATATAAATTATGGGAATATTATTGAAGCTGACGAATCTGGGAATATTACAGGAAACTTTTCAGCAAATGATATTGCAATTTCAATTGGTTATGCTTATAACTTTCCTAAGACAAGTTTTTATGCGGGAGCAAATATTAAATTGATAAATTCAACAATTAGCACTTTTTCATCCACAGGAATAGCTGCAGATTTTGGTTTATTATATCAAAATGAATATAAGCCATTTGCATTTACTTTAGTTATTCGAAATATTGGAACTCAATTTTCATCATTTAATGACAATTTAGAAAAATTGCCTCTAGAATTTATGCTTGGAGGGGCTTATCAATTAGAAAATGTACCAATTAAATGGCATTTAACAGTTGATAATTTACAACAATGGGATGTTTCTGTTAGTAATCCATCAAATCAAACCTCTGATATTGAAGGTAATATTACGGAAGAAAAAATCTCATTTTTTAATAATGCTTTACGACATTTTGTTGTTGGAGTAGAATTATTTCCAGAAAGCGCAATCAATTTAAGATTAGGGTATAATTTTAGAAAATCACAAGAATATAAATTGCAAAACGTGAGAACTTTTGGAGGAATATCTTTTGGTTTTGGATTAAAAATGAATAATTTTAAACTTAATTACGCATATTCTAAAGTCCATACAGCATCAAATGTGAGTACTTTTAGTTTACAAATCAATTTGGATAGAAACAGATAATAATGAACAATAAAATAACAATTGCAATTGATGGATATTCATCAACCGGAAAAAGTACAATTGCAAAACAATTGGCTAATAAATTAGGATACATCTATGTTGATACTGGTGCAATGTACAGAACAGTTGCTCTATTTGGATTGCAAAATAATTTAGTTGGATCAGACTTTGTGAGTCAAGATGCATTGATAAATCAATTAGAAAATATTAAAATTTCTTTTGTTTTTAATGCTGATTTAGGTTTTGCAGAAGTGTATTTGAATGATGTGAATGTTGAAAAAAAGATTCGTTCTTTAGAAGTTTCAAATTTGGTTAGTAAAGTTGCAGCCATTTCTAAAGTAAGAGAAAAATTAGTCTCTGAACAACAAGAAATGGGTTTGAATAAAGGAATTGTAATGGATGGAAGAGATATCGGAACCATTGTTTTTCCTAATGCTGAATTAAAAATATTTATGATTGCTTCTGCTGATACAAGAGCAAAAAGAAGATTTGATGAGTTGATAGAAAAAGGTGATGATGTTAGTTATGAAGAAATCTATAAAAATGTTGTAGAAAGAGATCAAATGGATACAACTAGAGCAGATTCCCCTTTAGTAAAAGCCGATGATGCTATAGAAATAGATAATTCGAATCTAAGTAAAGAAGAACAATTTGAATTAATTTTAAATTTAGTTCAAGAGAAATTATAAAAAAAAAGC
This sequence comes from uncultured Polaribacter sp., assembly GCA_964022045.1. GTDB lineage: Bacteria > Bacteroidota > Bacteroidia > Flavobacteriales > Flavobacteriaceae > Polaribacter. Next base: position 1,907 of record CAXICE010000165.1, read on the forward strand.
AGCCAATTGGCTGCTTTTTTTATTTATGGTATATCTAAATATTTATGTGTTTGTAAAGAAATTTTCCATTGTGGATTTTTCATCACATAATTTACAATTTCTGGAATCATTTTATCTCTTTTACTCCATTCAGGTTGTAAAAATAATTCACATTCTTTATCAACTTTTAAAGCTTGCTCCTCAGCAAATTTAAAATCATTCAAATTATGAATAATCATTTTTAACTCGTCTGCTTCTTTATAAACTTCTTCTAAAGGTAATTTTGTTTTCTTAGGAGATAAACAAAACCAATCCCATTTTCCAGAAAAAGAATACGCACCAGAAGTTTCTATATGTGTTTTTATGTTGTTTTCTTGTAAGCTTTTGGTGATATAATCTAACTTCCACATTAAAGGTTCACCACCAGTAATTACAACAGTATCAGCATAATTTTTAGCATTTTTTACAATGATATCTGCATGTGTTGGTGGATGTAAATCTGCATTCCAACTTTCTTTAACATCGCACCAATGACAACCAACATCACAACCACCAATTCTTATAAAATAAGCAGCTTTTCCTGTATGAGAACCTTCACCTTGAATGGTGTAAAACTCTTCCATTAACGGAAGCATTTCTCCTTTGTTTACTAAATTTTGAACCTCTTTTTTCATTGGTTGGCAAAGATACTGAAACTTAAAAGAATATGTGAATTTAACCAAAAAGGAATTTGATTTTTTTAATGATATTAACTTTATATTATTTTGTAAGAATTAAAGTTTGATTACTTTTACGTTTCGTAAATAAGAAAAAGGAAATAAACTCGTTTAGAAAGTATTAAAACTATTAAAAGAATGCGTAAGAATATATTTAAATTATTAGCTATTGGTGTAATGTCAATTTTATTTGTGCAATGTGGTGATGGTGGAAAGTTTACAATTGCAAAAGGAAAAGTAGGTGAGTTAACTACGTTGACAACGATTAACGATTTAGAAACAATTTTTAAAAACGATTCTATTGTTAAAAATTTAAGTGAAGGAAATTTAGGCGCTAATTATTTTCAAGATGATGATGAATATTTAATTTATGAAAAAGGTGGGAAACATTTATTAACAATTATTCCACAAGAACAATTAGATTCAACATCAACTATAAAAAGTATTCAAATTTATGATAATCGTTTTTCTACAAAAAACGGACTTTCACTTGACTCGCCTTTTGAAGAAATCAATTTAAATAATACAATTACCAAAGTAGAAACTTCATTAAATTCTGCTACACTTTTTATTGATGATTTAAACGTAACTATTAGTTTAGATAAAGAAGATTTAGGTTTAAAGAGTTTTAGTACTCAAAAGATTAGCATTGAGCAAATTCCTGGTTTAGCAAAAGTTAAAACTTTTATTGTTTGGTTTAATTAATCAAAGATGTCTAAAAAATATTTAATTCAAAAAGCACCATTTGTAGTTCCTACTTTAGATGGGAAATTAATTGAAGAGCATTTTGGAAACGCTACTGATAAAAATTCAGACATCAGTATTGCTCATATGATTGCTCCGCCAAAATGGAGTGAACCTTTTCAAACGCCAGAGTTTGATGAATATACATATATTATAAAAGGTAAAAAGCAATTTATTATTGATAATGAAACTATCGTTTTAGAAGCTGGACAATCAATCAAAATAGAGAAAAACACAAGAGTTCAATATTCTAACCCTTTTGATAATGAATGTGAATACTTAGCAATTTGTTTGCCAGCATTTTCAATGGAATTAGTGAATAGAGAAGAGTAGTAATACTAGTTAAAGTTTTGCCAAACAACATTAAAATCCATTCTTACTAGATTTCTTTTTATAAATTTCTAACTCAAAATCAGTCAATTATGCGAGTTAGAACACTATTTTTATTACTTTTTACTACTTCTATTTTCACAGTTTCTGCGCAATTTAAATATGATGAAAGTAAAAAACATCCTTTCGGAAAATACAACCCTAAAGCTCCAAAACAAGTTCAAGATTATAAAGAATTAATTGGTTTAAGTAAATGTAAATCTACTTCTAGAAATCCAGATCAAACTTGGGCAAAACCTGTGAAAATGACTTGGGAATGGAAATATATTATGAACGGAATGGCG
>CAXICE010000166.1:0-4018 GCA_964022045.1 uncultured Polaribacter sp.
CCATATTTAATTGCTACAATACTTATCTTTTTATCAGCCATATTTGGTTATATCAATGTGCGATTTTTAAAATTACCAAACACTATTGGTTTAATGATTATTACCATTGTGTTTACACTATTTATAATTGCATTGAGTTATTTTGATCCTACATTATTGAATTTCGAAAAAGAAATGATTTCTAAATTAGATTTTAGAGAATTGTTGTTAGATGAAATGTTGAGTTTTTTATTGTTTGCAGGCGCTTTGCATACCAATTTCAATCAACTTAAAATACAACGTTGGCCTGTTTTAATGTTCTCTACATTGGGTGTTTTAACATCCACGTTTTTAGTAGGGACTTGTATGTATTTTGTACTGCAACTTTTTGGAATGCAAATCGGATTTATCTATTGTTTGTTGTTTGGAGCATTAATTTCTCCAACAGACCCAATTGCGGTTCTAGGGATTTTAAAGAAAGCAAATGTTCCTAAGAAATTAGAAACTAAAATCGTTGGCGAATCTTTATTTAATGATGGAGTTGGAGTAGTAGTATTCTTAACTATTTTCGAGATTGCTTCTTTCGGAACAGCTACAATTGAAGTTGTGGATGTGTTACAATTGTTCGGAAAAGAAGTGTTGGGAGGTATTCTTTTAGGTGGAATTTTAGGTTGGGTTACGTACCGATTATTAAAATCTATTAATGATTATGATATTGAAGTTATTATTACTGTTGCTGCTGTAATGGGAGGAACAGTAATTGCACAAAAACTACATTTATCTGCACCTTTAGCAATGGTTACTGCTGGTTTAATTGTTGGAAATGATACAGTGAGAAATGCTGCCATGTCAGAAACAACCGAACATTATGTAGATAAGTTTTGGGAGTTGATAGATATTTTATTGAACGCAGTTTTGTTTGTTTTAATCGGAATGGAAATGTTGGTTTTAGTTGTAAAAGGCGATTATATCATTGCTGGACTGATTGCAATTCCGTTGATTTTAGCGTGTAGATATTTATCTTTATTAATTCCGATTAATATCTTTAAAAAGAAACTAGATTTTGTGCCAAACACAAATGTAATTATGACTTGGGGCGGATTACGTGGCGGAATTTCTATCGCATTAGCATTAGGATTAACGAATGACATGCATAGAGATTTGTTTTTAGTAATTACCTATATCGTAGTAATTTTCTCAATAATTGTACAAGGATTAACGGTTGGGAAATTGGTGAAGAAGTTAAAAGTTTAGTTATTCTTCAGTTGCTCTGTCTAATAAATTCTTGTTTAAGTTTTTACTTGTTTTAGCACCTAACACTTTTATTTTTTCAACTTTGGTGATTAAATTCCCTTTTCCAGTTAGTTTTTTCATAGAAGAATCATAACTTCCTTGTACGGTTTTTAATTGATTTCCAACTTTAATTAAATCGTCTGTAAGATTTACAAACTGATCGTATAATCTTCCAGCTTGTTCTGCAATTGCCAACACATTTCTTTTCTGATTCTCTTGTCGCCACATAGAAGAAACTGTACTTAAAGTTGCTAGTAAAGTAGAAGTAGAAACTAGTACTACATTTTTATCTAAAGCCTCTAAATACAGGTCATTACTGTTGTTTAGTGCAAGCATTAGTGCAGGTTCAATTGGTACAAACATTAATACGTAGTCTGGTGTATTGATTTCATACAAAGCATCGTATTTTTTGCTACTTAAATCTTTTATGTGCTTTCTTAAACTTTCTAAATGTTTCTTTAAACTGATTTCTTTTTCAGCATCATTTTCTGCACTTGTATAGGTTTCATAAGCTGTTAGCGAAACTTTAGAATCGATAATTAAATGTCGATTATCAGGTAAGTTGATAATAAAATCTGGCTTTTTTAACTTTCCTTCATCATCTCTGTAACCACCTTGTGTTTCAAAGTGAATTCCCTTTGCTAGATTCGCTTTTTCTAACAACATTTCTAATTGCGTTTCTCCCCAATCTCCTTGCACTTTAGAGTCTCCTTTTAAAGCTTTTGTAAGATTGATGGCCTCTTTGCTCATTTGCAAATTCAAATCTTTTAAACCACGTAATTGCTCTTTTAATGCAGAATGCATACCCACACTTTCTTTTTGAGATTCAGCAACTTTCTTTTCGAATCCGTCTATTTTTTCTTTTAACGGATTTAATATTCCTTCAATGCTTTCTTTATTTTGTTCTTTAAAGGTTTTTGAATTATTAGTAAGAATCTTATTTGCCAGGTTTTCAAATTCTTTGGTAAACTTTTCTTGCAGTTTCTCAATCTCTTCTTTATTGCTATCTAATTTTTCTTTAAGATTGTTATTCTCAGTTTCATTTTTGGTGTTCGCAATGGTTAAATATTCTTTTTCGTCTCTTAATTTCTGAATTTCCTCACGTAACTGATTGTTTAATTTTTGTTGCATTTTTAATGCTTCATCATCTTCTTTTACAGGCGTATTTACTTTATTATTAGTTTTGTACATGTAAATAATAATGATGCCTAAACCAATTATTGGTAAAATTTGAAAGATAATATCCATACGATTTTAAGAATTTTAATTGAAGATTATAAAATTAAGAGTTTTATAGTTGTGAACATCATAATAAGTGTTTTATTTGTAAACATATTGATAGCTATTTTATGATTTCAAAATTTATTTTTAAAACTATTTTAGGTTGGAAATTGGTTGGCGATTTTCCAAAGGACATTAAAAAATATGTGGTAATTGCTGCTCCTCATACAAGTTGGCAAGATTTTCCAATTGGCATTTTAGCAAGAAATACTTCTGGAATAAAAATTAATTTTATAGGAAAAGATTCTTTATTTAAAGGTCCTTTTGGTTTTATCTTTAGAAGTTTAGGCGGTACACCAGTGGATCGTTCTAAAAGCAATAATTTGGTTGATGCAATTGTGGATGTGTTTAATTCAAAAGAAGAATTTCGATTGGCTTTATCACCAGAAGGAACCCGTAAAAAAGTTGATAAATGGAAAACGGGTTTCTATTATATTGCCAAAGGAGCAAACGTGCCTATTGTGATGGCAACTTTAGATTTTGAGAATAAACAGGTAAAATTTTCTGAACCTTATTATACCACAGACGATAAAGAAAAAGATTTTAAATATTTTAAAGCATTTTATAAAGATGTTCAAGGAAAAAAACCAGATCAGTTTTAATAAAACAAGAAAACCTCAATCAAAATGATTGAGGTTTTTTTATATGCTTGTTTTTATTATCCTTTATAAAAAGGCAATTTTACTACCACAGCAGGAATTGCTTTTTTACGAACTTGAATAAATATTTCGGTATCTCTTTTTGTATGAGGTCTGTTTACATAACCCATTCCGATTCCTTTTCCTAAAGACGGACTCATCGTTCCAGAAGTTACAGATCCAATTACATTTCCTTCTGCATCTACAATATCGTAACCTTGTCTTGGAATTCCGCGTTCTGTCAATTCAAAAGCAACCAATCTACGTGTAATTCCGTTTTCCTTTTGCGCTAGTAAATTATCAGAATTTACAAACTCTTTAGAGAACTTTGTAATCCAACCCAAACCAGCTTCAATTGGTGAAGTGGTATCGTTAATATCGTTTCCGTATAAACAATAACCCATTTCCAAACGTAAAGTATCTCTTGCAGCCAAACCGATTGGTTTGATTCCGAAATCTGCTCCAGCTTCAAAAACTTTGTTCCATAATTTCTCTACATCTTCGTTTTTTACATAAACCTCAAATCCTCCAGAACCCGTATAACCCGTTGCAGAAACAATTACATTTTCCATTCCAGCAAAATCAGCAACTTGAAAAGTGTAAAATTTTATGGTTGATAAATCAACCGAAGTCAATGATTGCATTGCTTCAACTGCTTTTGGTCCTTGAATTGCCAATAAAGAATAATCATCAGAAACATTTCTTAATGTTGCTCCGAATTCCTCATTGTATTTAGAAATCCAATCCCAATCTTTATCAATATTAGAAGCATTTACCACTAACATATAGGTGTTTTCTTTAATTCTGTAACAAATTAAATCATCTAC
>CAXICE010000167.1:0-3985 GCA_964022045.1 uncultured Polaribacter sp.
TTTCACATTAAAGTCTGCTCTATCAATATTAAAGTTATCGCTTTTAAAAACATAAGTCCCATCAACTTCTTTAAGTGTTGCAGGAATTGTTATGCTCTTTGTTACATCTTTAATGTTTAAGTTTCCTGTTACTAATAATTTACCTGCATCTTCTTCAACCTTTGTAATTACAAATTTAGCAGTTGGATACACAGCTACATCAAAGAAATCTGGAGACTTCAAATGTCCCTCTAAATTTGCAGCTCCTTTTTTTCCTTTCATATCTAAATTTACAATTGAGTTCATGTCAATTACAAATTCTCCTGCAGTTATAGTTCCATTTTCAATTAAAACTCCACCACTTTTTAAAGCAACTGTTCCATTATGATCTCCTGTTGGCTTAGAACCTTTCCAGTTTAATACTGATGCAGTTAAATCTACATTATTAATATCAGAAGCATCTTTAACTACTACAACTTCTTCTTTTACTTCTACTTTTTTCTTGTCTTTACAAGAAACTAAAACTGTTGAAAATGCGATTGCTAATAATACTATTTTTTTCATTTTATCTATTTTATTTTTTATACGATGCAAATATATAGAATATAATAATATATTCCATGGAATATATTATTATATTGACTTAAAATTTTCTTAAAATAGAAAAACGCAAGTAATAATTACTTGCGCCTCTTGATTGTTGTCTAATTTTTTATTTGTTGAGCCTTATTGAAAAGGAGACATCAACTTCATCTTCAATGAAACTATCTTTTAAGTTTTTAAAAAAAGATTTTGACAAATGCCTTACGTTAAACTCTGCTCTATTTAATTTAAAAACACCACTTCTTACTATATATGCTTTATCATTCTCTAAAATTGTAGCGCTTACAGTAACATTTTTAGTAATACCCTTAATAGTAATATCTCCAGAAATTTTTACTTTATTAAATTCTTGAGCTACACTAGTTATAAGAAATTTAGCCGTTGGGTATTTTTTTACATCAAAAAAATCTTCTGACTTCAGATGTTCTTCTAATTTTTTAAACCCTTCTCTATTAAAAATTGTTGTCATATCAACAACAAATTCTCCAGACTTTAACTCGCTATTAATAATTCTTATAGAACCTGATTTAAATTTTATAATTCCTCTATGATTTCTGAAAGAATTAGAGCCCTCCCAAAAAACATTAGAAGATTTTAAATCAATTGAATCTTGATCTACTTTCTCTTCAATAAAAGAAAATGATACTAAAACAACGGCGATAAAGATTAATATAATTTTTTTCAATTTAACTTTATAAGTAGTTCTACAAATATACAAAAAGCTGTTTACAAGACAATTACATATTTTACTCTTTTGTATCAAAAAGAATTGTTACTGGACCATCATTAAGCAATTCTACTTTCATATCAGCACCAAACTCTCCTGTTTGGACTTTCTTCCCTAAATCTTTTTCAAATTGATCTACAAATGATTTATACAACGGAATTGCAATTTCTGGTTTTGCTGCTTTTATATAACTTGGTCGGTTTCCTTTTTTTGTACTCGCTTGTAATGTAAACTGGCTTACAATTATTGCATCACCATTAACATCGATTAAAGAAGTGTTCATCACACCATTTTCGTCATTAAAAATTCGAAGATTTGCGATCTTTTTTGACAACCAAACAATATCTTCTTGTGTATCATTTTCAGCAACACCTAATAAAATCAATAACCCTTTTTTAATATCAGCTACTTTTTCACCTTCAATAGTTACACTCGCATATTTTACTCGTTGAATTACAGCTTTCATCTTTAATCCTCTTCGTTTTCCCAGAAATCTGTTCTATAATTCTCTTCTTCTCCGGCAATTATTTGCAAATAACTTTTATATCTAGAAAATGAAATTTCTTCTTCTTCAACCGCGTCTTTTACTGCACATTTTGGTTCTTCAACGTGTAAGCAATTATTGAATTTACAATCGTTTTTAACTGCAAAAAATTCAGGAAAATAATCATCAACTTCTTCTTTCTCCATATCAACTACACCAAAACCTTTAATTCCTGGTGTATCAATAATCTTTGCATCAAAACTCAAATCAAACATTTCCGCAAATGTTGTTGTGTGTTGCCCTTGTTTATGTTGATTAGAAATTTCTTTTGTTTTTAAGTCTAATGTTGGTTCAATTGCATTTACTAAAGTCGATTTTCCTACTCCAGAATGTCCAACAAACATACTTGTTTTACCAAGCATCATTTCTTTTATAATAGCTACGTTTTTATTTTCAGTTGCAGAAACTTCAATACAGGTATATCCAATTTTTTCATAAATATCTTTCAGATACATTACTTCTGCACGTTGCTCTATTTCGTACGAATCAATTTTATTAAACACTAAAATTGTTGGCACAGAATACGCTTCTGCAGTGACTAAAAACCGATCTATAAAAGTGGTAAATGTTGGCGGATTATCAATGGTAATTAACAAGAAAACCAAATCTAAATTTGCAGCAATGATATGTGTTTGCTTTGATAAATTTACCGATTTACGGATGATGTAATTTGTACGTTCATGAATCTCATTAATAACACCAGTTTCTGTATTATTTTTTGTTTCAATTTCAAAATTAACCACATCGCCAACGGCAATTGGATTGGTGCTTTTAATTCCTTGAATCCGAAATTTACCTTTCATTCTACATTCGTAAAACGAGCCATTTTCCGATTTCACCAAATACCAACTTCCGGTAGATTTATATACAGTTCCTGTCATTATTACAAAGATGCAGATTTTTAATTAATAATAAAGATGTCAGTTCGAGTGATTTTCGAATTCAAGAGAAAATTGTATCGAGAACTTCTCTATAAAAAGACTTCTCGATACAAATTTAATTTTTCTACAGAAAATTAAATTTACTCGAAGTTGCAACAATTTTCTTATGAATTTTTAATAATTTTTTCTTGATGATTGATAGATTCTTGGTGAATTGCTTTAAACATTTTTAACACAAACTCTTCACTTAAGCCTTTACTTTCTCCTTCTAAAATCATGTTTCCTAAAATTTCATTCCAACGTCTAGTTTGTAAAACAGCAACATTATTTTCCTTTTTCAAAGCACCAATTTTATCAGAAACCTGCATTCTTTTTCCCATCATTTCAATCAATTGTGCATCAACAATATTAATTTGAGCACGTAAATTATCTAATGATTCTCTATAGCTTGTAGCCGTTTCGGTAACTTTTCTAATTTTTAAATCTTCCATCATTTGTATTAAAGAAGCTGGCGTAACTTGTTGTGCAGCATCGCTCCAAGCATTATCTGGGTCAAAATGTGTTTCTACCATCAATCCATCAAAATTTAAATCTAACGCAGTTTGACAAACATCAAAAACCATATCTCTTTTTCCTGTGATATGCGATGGATCACAAATTAATGGCAAATCTGGAAATCTGTTTTGAAACTCAATGGTTAATTGCCATTCTGGAATGTTTCTATATTTAGATTTTTCATAAGTAGAAAATCCTCTGTGAATTGCACCTAAGTTTTTAATTCCTGATTTGTACAATCTTTCAATTCCACCTAACCACAAAGCCAAATCTGGATTCACCGGATTCTTTACCAATACAATTTTCTCTGTTCCTTGTAACGCATCAGCAATTTCTTGCATAATAAACGGCGAAACCGCAGTACGAGCACCAATCCAAAGTAAATCCACATCGTGTTCTAACGCTAATTTTACGTGCGCAGCATTGGCAACTTCTGTACAAGTTTTCATCCCTGTTTCTGATTTTACTTTCTGCAACCATTTTAATCCAATTGCACCAACGCCTTCAAACATTCCTGGTCTTGTTCTTGGCTTCCAAATTCCGGCTCTAAAATAATTTACATCAGAATCTTTTAATTCGTTTGCAATTTTTAACACTTGCTCTTCGGTTTCTGCACTACAAGGTCCAGCAATCACTAAAGGATGCGCCAATTTCATATCATCTAACCAAGTTCTTAATGCTTTTGTATTCTCCATT
>CAXICE010000168.1:0-3971 GCA_964022045.1 uncultured Polaribacter sp.
GTTGCTAAAACATCTGCCTTTTCGATTCCAGATTTATCTGAAATTTTTGATACGATATCTGCTTTCGTCATCTTAATATATTTGTATGTTTGTTTTTTAATTTTGAGGGTGCAAATATATGATAATTAATCTATTCCAAAAACTTAATCCATTAAAATTATGTGAATATTATGATGTAATTTTGACACAGCTATTTATAAAATGAAATTTTCTAATCAATTAATTTACTGGTATTTACAAAATGATAGAGATTTGCCTTGGCGAAAATCTAAAAATCCTTATTTTATTTGGCTGTCAGAAATTATGTTACAGCAAACTCGTGTAAATCAAGGTTTGGCTTATTATTTAACGTTTACAAAAGAATTTCCTACGGTTTTTGACTTGGCAAATGCACCCGAATCTAAAGTTTTAAAACTTTGGCAAGGCTTAGGATATTACTCAAGAGCAAGAAATTTACATTTTTCTGCAAAATATATTGCGAACGAATTAAATGGTGAATTTCCATCAACGTATAATGAAATAAAAAAACTAAAAGGCGTTGGAGATTATACCGCTTCTGCAATTTCTTCTATTTGTTTTGATGAACCAGAAGCTGTTGTAGATGGAAATGTATATCGTGTTTTAGCGCGTTATTTCGGAATTAAAACAGCAATTAACTCATCAGCCGGAATTAAAGAATTTAAAAAATTAGCACAAACCTTAATTGATTCAACGCAACCTGGAACGCACAATCAGGCAATTATGGATTTTGGCGCATTGCATTGCAAACCTCAAAATCCGCTTTGCGAAACTTGTCCGTTTAATACAAGTTGTGCCGCATTAGCAACAAAATCAATCAAAGAATTGCCAGTTAAAGAGAAGAAAATTAAAGTTAGAAAACGTTATTTTAACTTTTTGGTTTTTATTTCGGATGATCAAAAAACTGCGTTGTCTGAAAGAAAAGGAAAAGGAATTTGGCAAGGTTTGTATCAATTTCCGTTGTTAGAAACAGAGAAAAGTGTTTCAAAAGAAACATTGCTTTCAGAAAATCCTTCAGAAATAAAATCACTAGAAAATATTATACTGTTTAACGAAAAAGAAATAGTTCATAAACTTTCGCATCAACATTTATACACCAAATTTTGGATTGTAAAAACAGGTAAAATTCAAGAAAACGGAATTGATTGGAAAGATATTGAGAAATATCCTGTGCCAATTTTAATTGCTAATTTTTTGAAAAACTTCAATCCATCAAACGGATATTTTTAGTACATTTGATAGATAAAATACAATTTTATTATGGCAGGAACATTAAATAAAGTAATGCTTATAGGGCATTTAGGCGACGAAGTAAAAATGCATTATTTTGAAGGCGGAAACGCTATTGGACGCTTTCCTGTTGCCACAAACGAAACATATACAAACAAACAAACTGGCGAAAAAGTAACCAATACAGAATGGCATAATATTGTTGTTAGAAATAAATTGGCAGAAATTTGCGAAAAATATTTATCTAAAGGAGATAAAATTTATTGCGAAGGAAGATTAAAAACGCGTCAATGGGAACAAGAAGGTCAGAAACGATATTCCACTGAAATTCATGTGGTGGATATGACTTTTTTAACCACCAAAAAAGAAACGGTAAAACCTGCAAATACAACAGAGAAAAAGCCAGAAACTACTAGTAAAGTTGAAGAAAACGACGACTTACCATTTTAGATAATTAAACTTTTAAAACTTGGATCCAGAACCCGCAAGTATATTTTTATTCTATTTCTTAAAACCAGATTTGCTCATTGCAATGAACAGTTTGGTGTTTGTTTTTTTGTTGATTTGTTCAGCATTAATTTCTGGTTCAGAAATTGCCTTTTTTTCACTTTCTCAAACTCAATTAGACGAACAAGCTGAAAAAACAAAAGGAAACAGTTTGGTTGTTAAACTCTTAGAAAGACCAAAAAGACTGCTTGCAACTATTTTAATTACCAATAATTTCATCAACATTTTAATAGTTTTATTATTTGCTGGCTTAAGCGAATTGTTGTTTGAAGGCAAAGATTTTTCTATTGATTGGCAGTTTATTTCTATTTCTAGTTACATCATTAAATTTACATTAGAAGTTGTTTTAGTAACTTTTTTAATTTTACTTTTTGGTGAGGTTTTACCAAAAGTTTACGCGTCTAGAAATTCGCTAAAGTTTGCAAAAACGATGGCGAAACCAGTTTACTTTTTAAGTTCTTTATTGTCAGTTTTTAGCATGCCGTTAATTAAGTTAACCGGAATTGTAGAAAAGCGTTTAGGCGGAAAAAATTCTGATTTTTCTGTAGAGAAGTTATCGCAAGCGTTAGAGTTAACATCCGACGAAACCACCACAAAAGAAGAGAAGAAAATCTTAGAAGGAATTGTAACTTTTGGAAATACAGAAACGGTTCAGATTATGAAACCGAGAATGGATATTTTTGCGCTTTCTGATGAAGAATCGTATAAAGATGTAATGGAGAAAATTGTTAAAAACGGCTATTCTAGAAATCCGGTTTATCATGAATCTGTCGATAATATTGTTGGAGTTTTATACGCAAAAGATTTATTAGCACATTTTGATAAAACCAATTTTAAATGGCAAAACTTATTGCGAAAACCATTTTTTGTTCCAGAAAATAAAAAGTTAGACGATTTGTTAAGCGAGTTTCAAGAGAAGAAAAATCATTTAGCAATTGTGGTTGATGAATATGGTGGAACAAGCGGAATTGTTACTTTAGAAGATGTTATTGAAGAAATTGTTGGCGATATAAATGATGAGTTTGATGATGAAGATTTATCGTATTCTAAACTCGATGCAAACAATTATGTTTTTGAAGGAAAAACAACCATTAAAGATTTTTGTAGAGTTTTAGATATTGATGACGAAGCCATTTTTGAAGAAGAAAAAGGAGAATCTGAAACCTTAGCAGGTTTTATTTTAGAAATCTCTGGAAAATTTCCTAAAAAAGATGATAAAATAAACTTTGATAAATTTTCGTTTACTGTTGAAGCATTAGATAAAAAACGAATTAAACAAATTAAAGTAACTCGATTACATGCGTAAATTTTTCATCATTTTTTTAATAGGAATTTTCTTTTCATCGTGTTCTGAAGATGTTTTGCCTAAGCCAAAAGCCTATTTAAGTTTAAATTATCCAACTGTTACTTATCAAAAAAAGAATGTTGCTAAACCTTATAGTTTTGAAGTTTCTTCAGGTGTTAAAATTATTGAGCAACCTAAATTTTGGAGACAAATAAATTATCCGAAGCTAAAAGCAACCATAAATATTACGTACAGACCCATTGAAAATAATTTAAAAGAGTTATTGACGGAGTCTGAAAAATTGGTTTATGAACATGCGGTAAAAGCAGAAGAAATTATCACTAAAAATTTCGAAAATTTTGACAATCGTGTTTTTGGAAGTATGCAAGAAATTTCTGGAAACGCAGCTTCTCATATTCAATTTCACTTAACAGATAGTACAAGCAACTTTATAAAAGGCGCTTTGTACTTTTATGTAAAACCAAATTACGATTCCATTTTACCTGCGGTAGATTATATTAAAAAAGACATTGTGCGTTTAATTGAAACGTTAAAGTGGAAAAACTAAGAATTTACTTTTCTACTCTGCAACCACAAATAAAACTGTAACCCAAATAAAACAGCGCCAGCTAATAAATGAGTTGCTTGTGTGCCAATTGGAAACTCTGCATAATACATTAAAATCCCAGTAATTGTTTCTAAGAAGATTAAAAACACAACCCAGTTTACCAATTTATAACCTAAGTTTTTCATTTGGTTGATATAAAATAAACCAAGGTTTACCAATACAATAGCAATTGTAAAAGAACGGTGAAAATAAAACTTAAAGTTAGGATTTAGCAAGCTGTAGTTTTTGTTTTCGAACCCAAATAACTTTACTTGCTCGTCAATAAATTGACGAACTTGAGTTCCCATTGCAATTTGAATCAAA
>CAXICE010000169.1:0-3910 GCA_964022045.1 uncultured Polaribacter sp.
TGAGTATAAAAGTAGGAGCGCAAACTTCTACTTTTTCTCATGCAGATAGTTTGTTAGCAAAGGGAAAGTATCGTTTGGCATTAGCTAAATTAAAATCTATGGATACATTACAAGATATTTCTAATTTTAAAATCGGAAGTATTTATACTTCTATTGATGACTATAAAAATGCAGTCGTGTTTTTTAAGAAATCATTAGAGTACAACCAATCTTCTAAAGTGCAATTGTCTTTGGCGAAAGCTTATCATAAAGTAAAAAAATATAAAGCTGCTATTGTTATTTATGAATCGTTCTTAGAAACGAACACAGATAATTTATTGATTACGTATCAATTAGGGAAGCTGTATTTATCTGTCAATAACTTAGAAAAAGCCATAGAGATTTTTAAAATGCTTTCAGAAAAGGATATTACAAATCCTAATTATCATTATCAATTAGGATTGATTGCTGCAAGAAGAGGAAATGGAAACGGAATGTTAGATAATTTTTTAAATGCATATAAAAAAGATTCTACACATGTGAAATCTGTTTATCAATTAGCAAAAACATTTGCATTAATCAGAAAAAAAGACTCTTCTAAATTATTTACAGGCAAAGGATTACTGCTAGATAGTTTGCACATCAACTTAAATAGATTGAAGATTAACGAATTATATAGAGATGAAAAATATAATGAAGCGATATCAAGATTAAAAATGTTGGATTCTATAAGTCCAAATGATTTGTACAATAAAAAAATGTTAGGGAGATCTTATTTTAATATAGATTCATTGGATTTAGCCAAAGTAAATTTTGAAGCTGCAAAGAAATTAGACAAAGAAGATTTTAAGATTTTAACCTACTTAGGTCATATTTATAAGGCAAAGAAAGATACTCGTAAAGCGATGATCAACTATTTGAGAGCTACAAAAGTTGGAGCCAAAGAAAGAAGCGAAGAGTATTTTAGTTTAGGAATGCTATATTTAGAAAAGAAAGAATATTTAACGGCGATAGGAATGTTAAAAATTGCGGTTAAAGAAAATAGAAGACGGCATAAAATATTGTATCAATTAGCAATTACATCAGATTCTTTTTACAAAGACAAAAAGATTGCTTACAATTTATATGATGATTATATAATGCGCTTTGAAGTGAAAGATAAAGACATTACTGCTTTTGTTAAAAATAGAATGAAAGAAATTAAAAAAGAGCTATTTTTAAAAGGCGAAAAAGTAGATTAGACTTCCGTTTTTTTGAACAATTTATAAATTGTACTTTTACCTTGTAAATTTATACAATGCGATTTCGAGTACTTTCACTTTTCTTAATCATTTTAATTGGTACTTCTTGTGAGTTTTTCAACTTGAAAGACAAATCGCAATTACAAGAAATTGATACTATTATTGATTTTTCTTCTGTTGATGTTTTTCCGACTTTTGATGTTTGTAAAAGTTATATTGATAAAGAAAAAAAGACAGCTTGTTTTAGGGAAACCATTCATCAACACATTTCTAAAAGTTTAGCTAAAAACAAGATTGAAGTAAAAAAACCTGTAAATGAAGTGTTAAATGTTGAGGTGTTAATTAGCAACAAAGGAATTGTCTCTGTCCAAAAAATAATTGCTTCAGATGTTTTAAAGACTGAAATTCCTACAATAGATAGTTTGATTACTGCAAGTTTACAAAACTTACCAAAGCTTTTTCCTGCAACAAAAAGAGGAATTCCGGTTGCAACGCAGTATAAAATTCCGATTCAAATTAATGTAAACTAAAAATAGATTTTCGAGTAAACGAAAATCTATTTTAATATTATTTAGTTTGAGAAATTTCTAATTCAACATTTTCCAAAGTTGATCTTTCAATTCTGTCAATCCCTTTTGAGCAATTGAAGAAAAGAATATATGCGGAATGCCGTCTGGCAATTCTTTTGTGATTTCTGCACGCAATTCATCATCTAGCATATCGTCTTTAGAAATCGCTAATAATCGTTGTTTGTCTAACAATTCTGGATTGTGCGTTCTAAGTTCGTTCAATAAAATTTCATATTCTTTATTGATGTCTTCACTATCTGCCGGAACTAAAAATAACAACGTAGAATTACGTTCTATATGACGTAAAAATCGATGGCCTAATCCTTTTCCTTCTGCTGCGCCTTCAATAATTCCTGGAATATCTGCAATTACAAAACTTTTAAAATCTCTGTATTCTACAATTCCTAAATTAGGTTTTAAGGTTGTAAACGCATAATCTGCAATTTTTGGTTTTGCGGATGTAATTACTGATAATAAAGTTGATTTTCCAGCATTTGGAAATCCAACCAAACCAACATCAGCCAATAATTTTAATTCTAATAAAAACCAACCTTCATGTCCTTCCATTCCTGGTTGTGCATAACGTGGAGTTTGATTTGTAGAAGATTTAAAATGCCAGTTTCCTAATCCACCTTTTCCACCTCTTAACAAAATTATTTCTTGCTGATCATCCGTAACTTCAAAGAGAATGTTATTGGTATCTGCGTCTCTAATAATAGTACCTAAAGGCACATCAACATACACATCATTACCATCATGACCAGTACTTCTACTTTTAGAACCAGAACCACCTTGTTCTGCTCTAAAATGCTTTTTAAATTTTAAATGAAATAATGTCCACATATTTTTATTGCCACGAATAATAATATGTCCACCACGACCGCCATCTCCACCATCTGGACCACCTTTGGTAATAAATTTTTCTCTATGTAAATGCATAGATCCACTTCCTCCATTTCCAGATGAAGCATGTATTTTTATGTAGTCTACAAAATTTCCTTCAGTCATAACTTGTTGTGTATGCGTTTCTTTGTTTATAGCGTTTATGCGTTAAAACGATAAACAAATAAACGATTAAACATTATTTATAATTTGTCAAAAACTACTGCCAAACGATTTGTAATATCATCAATAGAACCAACTCCGTTTACTCCAAAATAGTTTCCTTGTGCTTGATAATAATCTTTTAAAATGGCGGTTTTTGTATTGTATTCGTTAAAACGATTTCTGATTTTTCCTTCGTCAGTATCATCTGTTCTTCCACTTGTTTTACCTCTTTCTAATAAACGTTCTACTAGTAAATCTTCAGAAACTTCTAAAGCAACCATTCCGTTTATTTTTTCTCCTTTTTCAGCTAAAAAAGCATCCAAAGCCTTTGCTTGAGATTCTGTTCTTGGAAAACCGTCAAAGATAAATCCGTTCGCATCAGCATTTTTATTTACTTCTGCTTTTAGCATATTAATAGTAACTTCATCCGGAACTAAATCTCCTTCATCCATATACTTTTTTGCTAACAAACCTAAATCAGTTTCGTTTTTAATATTGAATCTAAAAACATCTCCTGTAGAAATATGAACCAAGTTATATTTCTCTTTTAATAAATCTGCTTGTGTACCTTTTCCTGCTCCTGGAGGACCGAATAATACAATGTTTTTCATTTTTTTAGTGTTGTGTTGTTAGTTGATAAATCTTTGGTAAATTTCTCCCTAAACCGTTATAGTCTAATCCGTAACCGACAATAAATTTATCTGGAATACTTTTACCAATATAATCTATAGGTAATTCTTTTTTAAATACATCTGGTTTAAAGAACAGCGTTGCAATTTTTAATTGTTTTACTTTTTTGTCTTTAAAGATGTTATATATTTCTTGAAGTGTGTTTCCTGTATCAATAATGTCTTCTAAAATGACTACAGTTCTGCCTTCTAAATTCTCGTTAATTCCAACTAGTTGCTTTACTTTTTCTGTGGATGATGTGCCTTCGTAAGAAGCTAGTTTTACAAACGAAATTTCGCAATCTCCTTTGTATTTCTTTACAAAATCAGAAACAAACATAAACGAACCATTTAAGATTCCAATAAACAACGGCGTTTCTCCTTTGCAATCTTTGGCAACTTCTGT
>CAXICE010000170.1:0-3909 GCA_964022045.1 uncultured Polaribacter sp.
GAAATTCTCATCGGTCAAATTGTAGATACAAATTCGCAATGGATTGGAACGGAATTGAATAAAATTGGCGTTTCGGTATATCAAATTACATCCATTCAAGATGATAAACAACATATTTTAAACGCATTAAAAGAAGCGGAAGAAAGAGTTGATATTGTAATTTTAACAGGTGGTTTAGGTCCAACAAAAGATGATATCACTAAAAAAACAATTGCAACATATTTTAATGATTCAGAATTGATAGAGTATCCAGAAGTTTTGGAACATATTAAATCATTGTTTAAAAAGATAAATCATCCGTTTAGAGAAATTCAGAAGTACCAAGCGCAATTACCATCAAAAGCAACGTATTTAAAAAACCCTTACGGAACAGCACCAGGAATGTGGTTTTATGAAAATAAAACTGTTTTTGTTTCGTTGCCTGGCGTTCCTTATGAAATGAAAGGGTTAATGACGTTGGAGGTGTTACCGCGAATTCAACAACAATTCAAACTGCCATTTATCAGTCATAAAACAATAATGACATATGGTCAAGGAGAAAGCATAATTGCAGAACGAATTGCAAAAGTTGAAGATAATTTACCATTACACATTAAATTAGCATATTTACCTTCTTTCGGAAAAGCAAGATTGCGTTTGTCAGGAACAGGAAATGATAAAGATATTTTAGAAAGAGAACTGCAAGAAAAAGTGAATGAGATTCAAGAAATAATTTCTGATATTATTGTTGGATTAGAAGATGGTTATTCGATCGAGAAAAGAGTAGGGGCATTATTAACGGAACAAAGTAAAACATTAGCTACCGCTGAAAGTTTGACTGGCGGAAAAATAGCATCAACTTTGGTCTCAGTTTCAGGAGCATCAAATTATTTTAAAGGTAGTTTTATTACCTATTCTGCAGAAGCTAAAATCAGTATGTTACATGTTTCTGAAATCACTATAAACAAGTTTACAGTTGTAAGTAAAGAAGTAGCAGAAGAAATGGCAGTTGCTACAAGAGAAAAATTAAATACAGATTTTGCAATTGCTGTTACAGGAAATGCAGGTCCAACAACTGATAAAACGGATAAAACAGTTGGTGTGGTTTTTATTGCACTAGCAACAAGAACAGGTGTTTATACAAAAGAATTTGATTTTGGTCAGCCAAGAGAAAAAGTAATAAACAGAACGGTAAATAAATCTTTAGAAATTTTACAAAAAGAATTACTAAAAAATAATGAAAATAGTTTTGTTCGATGAGAAAAATATTCCTAAATTTGCACCTCGTTTAGAAATAACACTAAAAACTGTCAGAAGATGTCTAGAGTTTGTGAACTTACAGGTAAAAAAGCAATGGTTGGAAACAATGTTTCTCACGCATTGAACAGAACAAAAAGAAAATTTGACGCTAACTTAATGGTGAAGCGTTTTTATATTCCAGAAGAAGATAAGTGGATTACATTAAAAATTTCTGCTTCTGCTTTAAAAAATATTAATAGAAAAGGTATCTCAGCTGTTTTAAAAGAAGCTAGAGCTAAAGGATTTTTAACAAAATAATCCAACCCTTAAAAAAGTAAACCGAGATGGCAAAAAAAGGAAACAGAGTTCAGGTAATTTTAGAATGTACAGAGCATAAAGCTTCTGGAGAAAGAGGTACTTCTAGATACATTACAACTAAGAATAAGAAAAATACTCCTGATAGATTAGAGATTAAGAAATTTAATCCAATCTTAAAGAAGATGACAGTTCATAAAGAAATCAAATAATACGTATAAGTCATGGCAAAGAAATCAGTAGCATCGTTACAGACAGGATCAAAGAGATTATCTAAAGCAATCAAAATGGTAAAATCTCCTAAAACTGGAGCTTATACATTTGTTGAAGCTATTATGGATCCTTCTAAAGTAAATGACTTTTTAGCTAAAAAGTAATTACTTTATATCAAAATATTTAAAAGCTACTTTCTATTGAGAGTAGCTTTTTTTATGTTTAATAAAAACGTATTTTTGGGCGTTACTTTATCCTGAAGGTATTCAGGATAAAGTCGAGCTTTACGCACTACATGGTAGTTTGCTTCAATCTCTAACGCAGAGGTAGCGTTTATAATGACAATTTGACCAAACTTTAAAAGTGGTATAATTTTTAACGCTTTTATATCAGAATAAAATAAAGAACATGAGCTTTTTAAAAAAGATATTTTCAAAAGAAAAAAAAGAAACGTTAGACAAAGGTTTAGAAAAGACAAAATCTAGCTTCTTTAATAAATTATCAAAAGCAGTTGCAGGAAAATCAACCGTAGATGATGACGTGTTAGATAATTTAGAAGAGGTTTTGGTAACTTCAGATGTTGGTGTAGACACTACTCTAAAAATTATTGAGAGAATTGAAGCACGTGTTGCAAAAGACAAATACTTAGGAACTGAAGAATTAAATCAGATTTTAAGAGAAGAAATTGCTGGCTTATTGTCAGAAACAAATATTGAAGATCAAACGGATTTTACAATTCCTGCGAATAAAAAACCATACGTTTTAATGGTTGTTGGTGTAAATGGAGTTGGAAAAACAACTACAATTGGTAAGTTGGCTTCTCAATTTAAAAAGAGAGGATTAAAAGTAGTGTTAGGAGCTGCAGATACTTTTAGAGCGGCTGCAATAGATCAATTACAAATTTGGGCAGACAGAACGGATGTGCCAATTGTACGTCAAGAAATGGGTTCAGATCCAGCTTCTGTTGCGTACGATACATTGCAATCTGCAACTGCACAAAATGCAGATGTTGTTATTATTGATACTGCTGGTCGTTTACACAACAAAGTAAATTTAATGAACGAGCTGGTAAAGATTAAAAACGTAATGCAAAAAGTTGTTGGCGATGCTCCACACGATGTATTATTAGTTTTAGATGGTTCTACCGGACAAAATGCTTTTGAACAAGCAAAACAATTTACCAAAGCAACCGAAGTTACTTCTTTAGCAGTTACAAAATTAGACGGAACCGCAAAAGGTGGCGTTGTTATCGGTATTTCTGATCAGTTTCAAATTCCAGTAAAATATATTGGAGTAGGAGAAGGAATTGACGATTTACAAGTTTTTAATAAACACGAATTTGTAGATTCTTTTTTTAAGTAATTTTATAAATAGTAATTGTTACTGTTTGATAAAATATTTATCTAATTTATCCAAAAATCTTTCGTCTTTCATTCCAGTTCTGTTAAACATGATAACACTACCAATTCCGAGTTCTGGATATATTCTTATTTCAGAATAAAATCCACCGCCTCCTCCAGCGTGTGTATAATATTCATTACCATTTAAGTCGCCTTTAAACCAAGACAAACACATTTTTGTTGGTTTGTTATTAGTGGTATAGTTTTCAGTAAAAAGAAGAGATTTATATTTATTTGAAATAAGATTGCTATTAGGTTTGAGTAATTCTTGTAAATAAATCATTAAGGAATTTGGTGTGCCAATTAATCCACCATAAGAAGGTCCATTTAAATAATAATCATTAAAAGAATTCCATTTGCCTTTTTCGGAATTCATAAATTTTGATTTATCAATGAATAAACCTAAAATTAAATTCATGAAACTCCATTTTTTATGATAACCTTTAGCATGGGTTTCTTTAATTTCAAAACCCAATTCATTTTCAATTCCCAATTTTTCAATTATTTGAGTATAAATATATTCTTCGTAAGATTTGTTTGATACATTTTCAATAATTTGACCCAGTAAAACGTATCCAAGATTTGAATAAGCGAATTTTTTGTTGGGTTCTGATTTAGTTTTACTCTTTTTCTTAAAAATATTTTTAAAGAATTTATTTCTATTAAATTCTTGATGTTCGTTTTTTAAATGTATCCAATTTAAAGGTACAGGATTTGGAATTCCTGATGTGTGACTCAAAAGTTGTTTTACTGTAATTTCAGA
>CAXICE010000171.1:0-3896 GCA_964022045.1 uncultured Polaribacter sp.
GTGAAGCTCTAATAGCAGTTACATAACCTCCAGGTCCACTTCCAATAATTAGTACGTCGTATTTCATTGTGTTTTATTTTTTCGTTGTTTGATTTTTATTTTTTAGCGTTCGAGCGGGCTTTCCGTTGTATCTTTTTAGTTTTGTTCTCGATACAAATTTACTCATTCTTCGTAAATTTACTCGAACTGACAACTAAAAAGGATGTCACTTCAATCCCTAACGCATGCTAATTTATTAACTTTTATTTTTACTGCCAATTGCAATCTGCAACTGCCAATTATTTTACATCCTTTCTGGTACATCAATTCCTAATAAAGAAAAAGCAGATTTTATAATATCGCTTACTTTTTTAGATAGTTGTACTCTTAATATTTTCTTTTCTTGATTTTCTTCTCCTAAAATAGATACGTTCTGGTAAAAAGAATTGAATTCTTTTACTAAATCATATGTGTAATTTGCAATTAATGCAGGCGAATGATTTGCTGCTGCTTGCTGAATTACTTCAGGATAATTCTCAATAATTTTTATCAATTCTTTTTCCTTTGGATGCAATTCTAAATTTGTAATTTCTGTTGAATAATCAAAAGTCGCTTTGCGTAAAATCGATTGAATTCTTGCGTATGTATATTGAATAAAAGGACCTGTATTTCCTTGGAAATCTACTGATTCTTTTGGGTCAAATAAAATACGTTTTTTAGGATCTACTTTTAAAATGAAATATTTTAAAGCGCCTAATCCAATTACTCGGTATAATTCTTCTTTTTCGGTATCAGAATAACCATCTAATTTCCCTAGTTCTTGCGATAAATTTCTTGCTGTAGTTGTCATTTCTGTCATCAATTCATCAGCATCTACAACAGTTCCTTCTCTAGATTTCATTTTTCCAGAAGGTAAATCTACCATTCCGTAACTCAAATGAAACAATTCATCTGCCCAAGAATATCCTAATTTCTTTAAAATTAAAAACAATACTTTAAAGTGATAATCTTGCTCGTTTCCAACCGTGTAAACCATTCCGTTTACATCTGGATGATCCTTTGATCGCTGAATTGCAGTTCCGATATCTTGTGTCATATAAACTGCAGTTCCGTCAGAACGCAACACAATTTTTTCATCCAATCCATCTTCGGTTAAATCAATCCAAACAGAGCCATCTTCTTTTTTATAGAAAACACCATTTTTCAATCCTTCTTCAATATTATCTTTTCCTAATAAATAGGTGTTGCTTTCGTAATAATACGAATCAAAATCAACTCCTAAATTTTTATAGGTTGTATCAAAACCTTCATAAACCCAGGCGTTCATAGTTTTCCAAAGTTCAATAACTTTTTCATCACCAGCTTCCCATTTTTGAAGCATTTCTTGCGCTTCTACTAATAAAGGTGCTTGTTTTTTTGCTTCGTCATCGGTTTTTCCTTCAGATATTAATTGTGCTATTTCTTGCTTGTATTCTTGGTCGAATTTTACATAATAATTACCAACTAATTTATCACCTTTTAATCCGGTTGATGTTGGCGTTTCTCCGTTTCCGAATTTTTGCCAAGCTAGCATTGATTTACAAATATGAATTCCTCTGTCGTTTATAATCTGAGTTTTGTAAACTTTTTTACCAGAAGCTTTGATGATTTCTGCAACAGAATATCCTAATAAATTATTACGAACGTGACCTAAATGTAACGGTTTGTTGGTGTTTGGTGAAGAATATTCTACCAAAACGGCATCGTTTTCTGTTGATTCTTCTTGAAATCCGAAGTTGTTATTTGCATAAATTGTACTAAAAGAATTTAAGTACAACGCATCATCAATCACCAAATTTAAAAATCCTTTTACAACGTTAAAACGTACAATTTCAGAAACGTTTTTAGTTAGGTAATTTCCTAAATCTTCGCCAATTTGTACTGGGTTTCCTTTTTTGTATCGCAACATCGGAAACACCACAACTGTAATGTCGCCTTCAAATTCTTTACGTGTTGCTTGGAATTCTACAGTCGGAATTTCAGTTTCATACAAAGCTAAAAAAGCTTCTTTTACAGCAGTTTCTATACGGTATTGGATATTCATTTGTTTGGAAAAATTTTCAGCCCAAAATTACTGAATTTATTTCATTTTAATTGCTTGTTTTTATGAAGAAATTTAAAATGATTCTTCTTATAAATAGGCTTATTTTTGTAGTTGTATGAAAGACATGGATAAGCGTTTAGCAGAATTGCCAAAATTGGCACAAGATTCTAAAAAAGAAAGCAAAAAATATTTTGCAAACTTAAAAAGGAGAACACCAAAAAATTTAGATTATGTAATGCAAGAATTACATGAAAATGAATTTAATAAAACAGATTGTTTATCGTGCGGAAATTGCTGTAAAACCACAAGTCCAATCTTTACAGAGAAAGATGTGGAGCGAATTTCAAAACATTTAAAAATGAAAGTTGCTAATTTTGAAAGTCAATATTTAGAACGCGACGAAGATGATTTTATGGTGTTAAAATCTGCACCTTGTAACTTTTTTGATGAGTCAGATAATTCTTGTTTTATCTATGATGTTCGTCCAAAAGCGTGTTCAGAATATCCACATACAAACCGTAAGAAGTTTATTCAATTAACAGATTTAACACTTAGCAATACAGAAATTTGCCCAGCTGCCTATAATATTGTTGAGGAATTAAAGAAAAAATTACCTTTAGTCTCTAAAGTTAAGAAGAGAAGAAGCTAGTATTTGAATTAAGAACTTGTAGGTTTACCTTTTAAGCGTTTTTCTACTTTCTGTTTAATTAAAGTTAATCGCTTCATGATATCCATAATTTCAGGATCTTTATTCTCTTTATAGATTTCGTTTAAGCTTAAGATCAGTTCTTTAGCTTCTCTAGAAATTATTATTCTTTGATTTGTTGTTAATGCTCGTAAACTTGTTTCTTCAAATTTTAAAGCTCTTTCTACCACCGTACTCATTACTTTTTCGAATTTTTATCGTTATATAAATAGTACACAATTTAGTATTCTAATATTTATTTAGAGTTGATTTTTGCGTATTTTAGTAAACATACAAAATGTTTTATAAAATCAATAAAAAAAGTAAACGAATTTTATATAGTGGTATAAATTTCAATGATAATTGGTAATTTTTCTTACTTTTAAGAAAATTTTTTTCTTTGGAAACAATCATCAATTATTTCGAAACCATTCCGTCTTTACATAGAAGTTTAATTTTAGTTGGCGGAATTACTTTTTTTTGGATTTTAGAAGGTGCTTTGCCTTTATTTAAGTTTAATTATAAAAAATGGAAACACGCGTTTCCTAATTTGTTTTTTACGTTTACAACCATTATTGTAAATTTTTCATTGGCTTTTTTATTATTAAAATCTGCGGATTGGGTGCAAGTAAATGAATTCGGAATTATTAATTGGTTGCCAGAAATGCCATTGTGGTTATATGTGGTTTTAGGTGTTGTTTTGTTGGATTTTTTCGGAGCGTATTTAGCGCATTTTGTAGAGCATAAAGTTAAACCTTTGTGGATGGTTCATTTAGTGCATCACACAGATCATAAAGTAGATACAACTACAGCAAATCGTCATCATCCGCTAGAAAGTATGATTCGTTTTACCTTTACATTATTTGGAGTTTTTGTAGTTGGTACGCCCATTGCAATTGTAATGATTTACCAATCTATGTCTTTAATTTTCACGCAGTTTACACACGCAAATATTAAGATGAATAAAGCGGTTGATAAAATTTTAAGTTACATTATTATTTCACCAGACATGCATAAAATTCATCATCATAATATGTTGCCTTATACAGATTCTAATTACGGAAATATATTTTCTATTTGGGATAGAATCTTCGGAACCTACATGTATTTAGATCGTGAAAAAATTGTGTACGGAGTTGATACTTTTCC
>CAXICE010000172.1:0-3872 GCA_964022045.1 uncultured Polaribacter sp.
TTGGTGCAAATTCATATGTCTCAATTTTATAATTCTGATTCGTGAAATTTTCAGTGATTACCTCATCTTTTGTTGTGTTAGTTTTAAAATCAAAAAGCCAGAAAGTAGACAGTTTGTGAGAAAACTCTAATTGATGTAGTTTCGTGTTATTTTCTTGATTTCCGATATTGTACAAACGTTTATTTTTTGAAGTTGCGTACGTGAAAATAAAGCTAAGGTTATTTTGATTTTTGTTTAAATACAAACTATTTCTTAAACTGTAATTCAATCCTAATAAATTGCTTTCGTCAATGTCAAACGGATTTAAATTAAACGAATTATTTACACGTTCTTGCTCGTTATCAATCACAAAATTTGTTTGATTGTAAAAATGAGAAAGCATTTTTTTAATTCCCGTTTTATTAGACCATTGTGATGGATTTATCGTAAAAACTTGTTGCCATTTTGCACGTTGTGTACTAATAAAAGTAATGTTTGGCAAAGCAACTCTTAAGTATTCTGCTTGGTCTTTATAAATAGCAATTTCAAACTCGTTAAACTCTTTAATTCCGTTATTGTTGTAATCAATCCAAGTATAAAAACCTTGTCCAGGTTCGGTTTTAATATATACATATTCTTGTCTCGGAATATTACCAGAAGAAGTTTCATAAATCAAATTAAAATTGATGAAATTTTGAAATAATTTTTGACCATAAACAACTTTAGAGTTTAGCGCTTTTTCGTTGTTTGAAAAAGCATTATCGGTAATTCTGTAATTTGCAAAAACTGATAAATTACTCGTGTTATTTTGTAATACTTTACTTTGGATGTAATACGTTTTTCTTGAATTTATTTTCGTAAAATTATTATTTCTAATGCTATCGTTTTGTCTAAAATTAAAACCAATTTTTGCAAACACTTTTGTAGAATCTCCTAAGCCAATATAAGTTTCATATTCCTTAAATTGATGACTTAAATTGTTTAATTGCTGTGTTGATTTTGATTCAATCTTATTAGTTTCTAAATTGATAAAACCACCAATCCAAGATTTAGAAAAAGAATGTTCAATTTTCCCTTTTGCTCTTAAAAAATCCTTTTTTTCAATAGATGATGAGCTATTTAACAAACTAACATAAGAACTAAATTGTGTGTTTTTAATTTTCGTTTTACTGTTAAAATCGTGTTTTATTCCGTTGTAATTATCAGTAAAACTGAGCAAATTAAAACCATAAACATATTTTGAGTTTTTCTTATTATCTAAAATAAACTGTGTATTTATCTGATGTCTATTTCCTAACGGATTTACAATATTCCAATCGCGCTCAAATTCTGGAGCTGTATAACCTTGTTCGGTTATAAAATTTTGATGTAAAAATTCATAACCAACATCTGTAGAAAATCGCCAATTCTTATCAATTAAAATCTGTTTCCAATTTAGTTTTGCAGCCAAACCTTTGTTGTCTGAATCATCAATTGTAGAAAATAAATTAGCATCATTATTACTGATGGCAACTTCTGCAAATAAGTTTGTTTTTTCGGTTGGATTATACGTTGTGTTTATCGCTGCGACTTGCGATTTTGATGGTGCAGCTAACCGAATTACAGGATTGTAATTTCCTAAATTTGTTCCAACATATTTGTAAATATTTCCAATAGCAATGGTTTTGTCCAAAACATAATCACCTTTATTTGCTCCCAAAAAAGTAAAAGTTACATTGTACAATTCATCTGAAGCATTTGTAGAATATTGGTAAGTTTCTGAAGTGCCAATTGTAGTTTTTTTGTACAAAATTCTATTTTCTGAAAACACATCTTTATAAGCACTGTTTGCAAACATTTTAGAATCGTCATTTCCAGCATTTGCTAAAATCTGCTTTTGCTCGTCAGATAAATTTTGTTGAATTGGCTGATTTTTAGCATCATTTTCGCTGTAAAAAAGTCCATTCACAGTAAAGTTTTTACCTTTAAAACTTGCGCTTTCGTAAGTAACAAATCGCGTATAATTTCTGTTAGAATATTGATAATCTAAATGAAAACGCATATCATTTGTAACAGGAAAAGTGGTGTTAAATCTAATTTCAGAATTGTTGTAGTCTATCGTATAATCTTTGTTTTCTCCTCGATTTAGTAAAACACCATTTGCATACAATGCATCGCTTCCGGCAACAATAATTATAAAAGCTTCGTTGTTTGGGCCAATAATTTTATACGGACCTTGATTTCCTTCTTTACCAACAAAAGTAAAACTTGTAAACTTTCCTCTTACAATTGCGCCAGAAGCTAATAAATTTAGATTGTTATTTGTTTTTACTTCTACTTCTAAACCAGAAACTTTTTTAGAAAAGGGCATAAAATAACTGTCGTTATTTACCAAATCTAAATCACCCGCTTTTACACGCCATTTTTTATGCTCAAACTCGATAAAAATTCGATCAAAATCTGTAATGTTTTGAGAATAACCATTGTTTTGTAACGGAATATTTGTGTCAAAAATATTCGCTTTTATGGTTACGTCTTTTGATAGATTTCCCTTAATAGTTAAATCTAAAGACGAGTTTACAACAGAATTTTGATTGTTTCCAATTGTTAAGCCACGCGTTATATTTCCAGATGTTTCTAAATCGTTAAACAGTGTTGTTTTTTGTTGAACTTTATTAGTAGTTAAGCTATATAATTTCTGAGTATTATTGGTGTTTGGAACGATAATACTTTCATCATATTTTTGATATGTTTTGGTAATGAATTCAGGAAATCTAAAATATTCAACAATAATTGTTGAATACTTTTTTGAATCTATAATTAGTTGTGCTTTTATAAAATCTACTTTGTATGCTGATGAAGGAATTAATATTTTATCCTTAGTAAAAACTTTAAATAATTGCGAATTGATATTTACAGAATCAATTTGTACGGTGTCTTTTACCAACGTAAAATTCTTAGTTCTAAAATCTGTAGAACCTGTTTGCGCAAAAGTTGCGAAACTCAAAAGAATTAAAATGATAAAAGCAATTTTTTTAAACATACAATTAAAACGTATCAATTGTAAAAATAGTTTAAAATAATGATTGTTGCTTCACAGGATTTTCGTGTGCTAATAACCACTTTTTACGCCAAATTCCGCCAGCGTAACCTGTTAATGATCCGTCTGAACCAATAACGCGATGACACGGAATTACTATCCAAATTGGATTTTTACCATTTGCAGAAGCCACAGCTCTAATAGCTTTTACATCGCCAAGTGCTTTTGTTTGCTCTAAATATGTTCTGGTTTTGTTAAACGGAATGTTTAATAATTCTTTCCAAACTCTTTGTTGAAATTCGGTTCCTTGCGGATTTAATTTCATATCGAATTCAGTTCTTGTTCCAGAAAAATATTCTTCTAATTGTGTAATGCAATCTTTAAAACAAGTTGGAATTTCTGTTGAAGTTTCAATATCATCGTCTAACACAGAAATGGATTGAATGCCATTTTCATCGCCAACAATTTTTGCAGTTCCGATAGGTGTTTTGTAATATGTTGATTGATTAGATTCCAAAAACGTCTTTTGAATTTTGAGTAGTAATTTCGGCAATTTCATCGAAAGTCAAACCATAAATTAAAGCTAATTTTTCTACAACCTGAGTAATGTAAGAACTTTCGTTTCTTTTTCCTCTAAAAGGCGTTGGCGCTAAATATGGTGAATCGGTTTCTAACACTATATGTTTGATGTCGATTTCATTTAAAAATTGGTCAATTTTTCCGTTTTTAAATGTTGCAACACCACCAATTCCTAATTTCATATTGTAAGAAATTGCTTTTTCAGCTTGTTCTTTTGTTCCTGTAAAACAGTGAAAAATTCCGAATAAATCATCGCTTTTTTCGGTTTCTAAAACTTCAAAAATTTCATCAAAAG
>CAXICE010000173.1:0-3861 GCA_964022045.1 uncultured Polaribacter sp.
TCTTAGAAGAGGTTTTTAAAACAATATAAATAACTGCTACATTTAATAAGACAGCAACAATTATATTTTCAATACTAAACTCTGCTCTTAAAGAAAGCAAGGTTGTTAAGCTACCTGGGCCAGCAATTAGTGGGAACGCTAATGGGAAAACAGATGCTGTAATGGCAGAATTTTCTTCTTCTTTATAGAGCGTAATTCCTAAAATCATTTCTAAAGCAATAAAAAATAAAATAAAAGAACCGGCTACAGCAAAAGAGCTAACATCTATACCAATTAGATTTAAAATACTTTTTCCTAAAAATAATAAAGCAATAAAAAATAAAATAAAAGCCCCTGCAACTGCAAAAGAATTTACATCAACACCTATAAAAGAAAGTAAGCTTTTCCCAACAAAAAGAAAAAGAATCATAATTAATCCAGCAATAATAGAAGCTTTTTCAGATTGAATATGCCCCACTTTTTTTCTTAAATCGATAACAATAGGAATATTTCCAATAATAT
This sequence comes from uncultured Polaribacter sp., assembly GCA_964022045.1. Lineage (GTDB taxonomy): Bacteria > Bacteroidota > Bacteroidia > Flavobacteriales > Flavobacteriaceae > Polaribacter. The sequence continues at coordinate 502 of CAXICE010000173.1, forward strand.
CTATAACGGCAAACAATACCATAAAAGCTGTAAATATTTCTTTAACATTTAAATTCATATCCGTTGATTTTAGTATTACAAACTTAATTAAGTTCGTCTAATTTAAGACTAAAACTAACAAAATAAATGTATTTTTGCCAAATGTTTCAATTAGGAAAAACAATCGTATCGGAGAATATTATAGACAAAGAATTTGTTTGTAATCTTTCTGCATGTAAAGGAGCTTGTTGTATTGATGGTGATGCTGGCGCGCCTTTAGAAAAGGAAGAAACCAAGATTTTAGAAGATATTTACCCAATAGTTAAGCCGTTTTTAAGACAAGAAGGAATTGATGTAATAGAAAAAGAAGGAACTTGGATTACGGGTGATTTTGGTGAGTTAGAAACGCCTTTAATTAATAATGCTGATTGTGCATATGTAATTTTTGATGAAAATAATACAGCATTATGTGCAATTGAAGAGGCTTATAATCAAGGATTAATTGATTGGAAAAAACCAGTTTCTTGTCATTTATATCCTGTTAGAGTAAAGGATTATAGTGAGTTTTCTGCAGTAAATTATCATCAATGGGAAATATGTGACGATGCTTGTTCTTTAGGGAAAGAATTACAAGTACCAGTGTATAAGTTTGTAAAGCAAGCTCTTGTAAGAAAATTTGGAGAGGATTGGTATGAAGAACTAGAAAAAGTTGCTCAAAAACGCTTAAATAACTAATTTGTATTTTTACATAAAACGATTTTAAAATGAAAAGAACACTACTAATATTATTAATAGCATTTACATTTAATTCTTGTGATAGCTTGACAGAACTGTTGGAATTTAATGTTGATAATGATTTAACAGAAAACATTTCTGTGTCTGTATTACAAACACAAGGAAATGCAAGAGATTTTAATTTGTCAGAAACAACAGATTTAAATTCTGGAGAATTAGCTCAATACAGAGATAAAATAACAGCTGTTAAAATAAATAAATTCACTTATAAAATCAAAGATTTTGTAGGTAACAGCTCAGGAGAACTAGTTGCAGGAAGTTTAAAGTTTAACGATCTTACAATTACTAGTTTTGCAGACTTTAATATTTCGAGTGCTGCAACAGCTGGTACTGTATTTGAGATAACAGACACTGACATAATTAGTAGTGTGGAGAATGCATTTTTAAACAATAATTCAGCAACTTTAAGCTTTGTTGGAACAGTTTTGTCTAATGAAGGACCTATGGATTTTAATGTTGAGGTTTTTATGAGTATGACGGCAACTATTAAGGATTAAAGAAGATGAATTACAAAAAAAGGCCTAATTTTAATTAGGCCTTTTTTTTGTGCTACGCTAAAAGAAAATTTAAAGAAATAAGAATGTTAATTTTTTTAAAGCAACATTTTAATAAACCCAATAAAATCAAGGTGTTGAAAAAATATAGGCCATTTAAGTAATTGAAAATCAATTATTTAAAACATTTTTAATTTTTCGTAAAAGATGACGAAATGTGAACGTTTTGTTAAAAACTTCGAGCTTTTGTGAATAAGTATGACTTCGTTTTTCAGACAAATTTTCCAATCTTTGTTAACGTCTTTTTCGACAAAACAACTCAAATTACTAAACAACTAAATTTTCACTTTAAGAATGTCTGCAATAGAACCAATTTTACAGCCAAACGATAATAGATTTGTAATTTTTCCAATTCAACATGATGATTTATGGGAATGGTACAAAAAACAACAAGCTTGTATTTGGACAGCTGAAGAAATTGATTTATCTGAAGATGTTGCTGATTGGAATAATAAATTAAGTGATGATGAGCGTTATTTTATCAAACATATTTTAGCTTTTTTTGCAGCTTCAGATGGAATTGTAAATGAAAACTTAGCTGAAAACTTTGTAAATGAGGTTCAGTATTCAGAAGCTAAGTTCTTTTATGGTTTCCAAATTATGATGGAAAACATTCATTCAGAAACGTATTCTTTATTAATTGATACGTATGTAAAAGACGAAGTAGAAAAAGACAAACTTTTTAAAGCCATCGAAAACTTTCCTGCAATTAAAACAAAAGCAGAATGGGCTTTAAAATGGATAGAATCTGATTCTTTTGCAGAAAGATTAATTGCTTTTGCAGCTGTGGAAGGAATTTTCTTTTCTGGTGCTTTTTGTTCAATTTTCTGGTTAAAGAAAAGAGGATTATTACCTGGGTTAACTTTTTCTAACGAATTAATTTCTAGAGACGAAGGAATGCATTGTGATTTTGCTGTACACTTACACAACAATCACATCGTTAATAAAGTTCCAAAAGAAAGAATTAAAGAAATTATTGTTGATGCTTTAGATATTGAGCGTGAGTTTATCACAGAATCTTTACCTGTAAGTTTAATTGGAATGAACGCCAAATTAATGACAGAGTATTTAGAATTTGTTACGGATAGATTGTTAGGCGAATTCAATTGCGAAAAAGTTTACAATACAGCAAATCCGTTTGACTTTATGGAAATGATTTCTTTAGAAGGAAAAACAAACTTCTTTGAAAAAAGAGTATCAGAATACCAAAAAGCAGGTGTAAAATCTGGAGGAACAGGAAGTATTAGTTTCGATTCAGATTTTTAAATTTAGTTCAATCAACTAAAAATCAACAAAACAAAGTAAGCGTTAAAAAGTGGATGTTTTAACGTATATATAAACCAAAAAAACCTTAAATAATTATGTTCGTACTAAAAAGAGATGGCAAAAAAGAGCCAGTAATGTTTGATAAGATTACTGCAAGAGTAAAAAAAATGTGCTATGGATTAAACAAAATTGTTGATCCTGTAAAAGTTGCCATGCGTGTTATTGAAGGTTTATATGATGGAGTTACCACTTCAGAATTAGACAATTTAGCTGCAGAAACTGCTGCTACTATGACAACAGCGCATCCAGATTATGCAAAATTAGCTGCAAGAATCGCTGTTTCTAACTTACATAAAAACACCAAAAAATCATTCTCAGAAACAATGGATGATTTATATACGTATGTAAATCCACGTACAGATAAAAAAGCGCCATTGTTAGCAGATGATGTTTATAAAATCATCAAAGACAATGCAGAAAAATTAGATTCTACTATTATTTATAATAGAGATTTTAATTACGATTATTTTGGTTTTAAAACATTAGAACGTTCATATTTATTAAAATTGAACGGACAAATTGCAGAGCGTCCACAACACATGTTAATGCGTGTTTCTATTGGTATTCATAAAGAAGATATCGATGAAGCAATTGCTACGTACGAGTTAATGAGTAAAAAATATTTTACACACGCAACTCCAACATTATTTAATGCAGGTACACCAAAACCACAAATGTCTTCTTGTTTCTTATTACAAATGCAAGA
>CAXICE010000174.1:0-3841 GCA_964022045.1 uncultured Polaribacter sp.
GTCCTTGGATGATTGTTAAAACTAATAATAAAAAAACAGCAAGATTAGAATGTATGAGGCATGTTTTATCGCAGTTTGACTATGAAGATAAGAAATTGGCGTCTACAACTTTATTGCCAGATCCAAATATTGTAATGCGATATTTTAGATCTGCTCATCAAATAGATTAATTATGGAAGAGATAAATACATCATTAATAGAAAAAAAAATAAACACAAAGAAAGGTTTATTAGCTTTATTAGCAAAAGAACCCATTAATCCTGAAAGAGCTGTTAGATATGTAGATTATGAAAAAAAGCTAGAAAAATTACAAGTAGAGCTTATTAAACTGCAAACTTGGGCAATAAAGAATAATGAAAAAATTATTGTAATTTTTGAAGGACGAGATGCTGCAGGAAAAGGAGGAGCAATCCGTAGAGCAACAGAGCGAATTAATCCACGTCATATGCGTATCGTAGCCCTAGATAAACCAACAGAAGACGAACAAACTCAATGGTATTTTCAACGTTATATTAAACAGTTACCAAAAGCGGGAGAAATTGTGTTTTTTGATAGAAGTTGGTATAATAGAGCAGTTGTAGAACCTGTTAATGGTTTTTGTTCTCAAAAGGAATATGCTATTTTTATGAATCAAGTAAATGATTTTGAACGTATGATTACAGAATCTGGTATTCATTTGGTGAAAATTTACATGTCTATTTCTAAAAAAGAGCAAGAAAAACGTTTTGCAGACATAAAAAATGATCCATTAAAACAATGGAAAATGACAGATGTTGATGAAAAAGCGCAAGAACTTTGGGATGATTATACAACTTATAAGAAAGCCATGTTTTCTAAAACAAATACAGAACAGTCTCCTTGGAAAGTAATTAGAGCCAATAGAAAAACGGAAGCGAGAATTAATTCGATAAATTATATTTTAAAAAGAATTCCGTATGATAAAAGCATTAAAGTGTAAGTAACTTTCATTTTTTAATCACCATTTAAAACTATCTATCTATTTTTGTCACAAAATAAGTAGATAGTTTTTTAATTTTAAATGATGAGTTTTCATATTGGTGATTTTGTTGTTGTATTAGATGATGTTGTAAAAGGAAAGGTTTCAAGAATTGAAACAAATTCTGTTTATATTATTGATGAAACTGGTATGGAGTTCTCTTATTCTGCTTCAGAATTAGTTAAGATTGATGATAATCAACATCAGTTAACAAAATACAATGAAGTAAGTAATCATCTTTTAGAGTATAAAATATCTGAAAAGCAAAGCAAAACAAAATCAATATTTAAGAAAGCTAAAAATGAAATAGTTTTTGAAGTTGATTTGCATATCAATCAGTTGCTGAAATCGACAAGAGGTTTAGATAATTATGATATGCTAAACTTGCAAATTGATACTGCCAAAAGAAAATTAGAATACGCAATTCAAAAAAGAATTTCTAAAATTGTTTTTATTCACGGAGTAGGAGCAGGTGTTCTAAAATCTGAATTAAAACTTCTTTTTAATAAATATCCAGTAAAATACTATGATGCTTCATATCAAAAATATGGCTTAGGCGCAACCGAAGTTTATGTTTTTCAAAACCCTAATTAAATTCCTACTTTTGTTGCATGAATAAAATCTATTTAGATAATGCTGCTACAACACCAATTGACAAAGAAGTTATTGATGTTATGTATGCATCTATGCAAACAAACTTTGGAAATCCATCTTCTACACATCAATTTGGTAGAACAGCAAAAGCATCGGTAGAAACTGCTAGAAAAAATATTGCTAAACATTTTAATGTTTCTGCAAGCGAAATTATTTTTACTGCAGGCGGAACAGAAGCAGATAATTTAATCATGCAAAATGCTGTTTTAAATTTAAAGGTAAAAACAATTATTACTTCTAAAATAGAGCATCATGCAGTTTTGCATACAGCAGAATATTTACAAAAAAGGTATAATGTAAACCTTGTTTTTGTTGATGTAGATTTTAATGGAGATGTAGATTTAAATCATTTAGAAGAACTTTTAGAAACACATCAAACCGAGAAGTGTTTGGTAAGTTTAATGTATATAAATAATGAAATCGGTAATTTGTTACCAATAGATATAGTTTCTAAACTTTGCATACAATACAATGCTTTATTTCATTCAGATACAGTACAAGCAATTGGGCATTATCAAATTGATTTACAAAAAACATCAATAGACTTTATAACGGCAAGCGCACATAAATTCCATGGGCCAAAGGGTGTTGGGTTTGCGTATTTTAAAAAAGGATTTGGAATTCTACCAATGTTACATGGTGGAGATCAAGAAAAAGGAGCGCGTTCAAGTACAGAAAACGTACACAGTATTCTTGGAATGGAAGCAGCCTTAAGAATTGCCGTTTCTAATATTGAAAAAGATGAAAAACATTTATTACAATTAAAAAGATATTTTATAACTGAATTAAAAGCTAACTTTAAGGATATTGCTTTTAACGGGAATTCTGAATTTGTTAATAAAAGTAGCTATACAATATTAAATGTTCGATTTTCACAAGCAAACGATATGTTGCTATTTTCATTAGATTTAAGTGGGATTGCAGTTTCTGGCGGAAGTGCATGTCAAAGTGGAAGTAGTAAAGGTTCTCATGTTTTAGATGAATTGTTAGACGGCAAGGAAGCTAATAAAACTTCAGTTCGGTTTTCGTTTAGTAAACTTACTATAAAACATGAAATTGATACAACTGTATTAAAATTAAAAGAGCTACTTAATTAAGTAGCTCTTTTTATTATTACTTATTATAAATACTGACTTTTTTAGAGAATATACCTTTATCGGTAAAAACTTTTACAATATAAATTGATGAAGCTAAACTGTTTGTTGAAATTCTATTCTCAAATTTAGTTTCAATATTTTTCAAAGCTTTTACTTTTTGACCTAATAAATTATAGATTTCAACTTTATCAATTAATTGATTGTTATTGTTTTTAATAACCAGTTCTTTATTTTGGTTATCAGAGAATACTGTAATATTATTTAATAAAGCTTCATCATCAACACCAAGAGCAGAACCTCCAAATATTAAAACAAATCGATTTTTATAAGTCCCTTTAGCTAAGTTTAATACTTTAGGTTTATCTAAGTTAAAAATTTGTCCAGTTATTAAATCTACTAAGTAGATTGCATAACTATCCATGTTTTCTTTTTCATCAACCATTAATGTAACAGGTTTATCAGTGTCAATTACAAAACCAAGTGGTACTTGTAATTGAGCGCTTATCTCTCCAACCCCAGCAATAATTAAATTAGATTCTATTTCAGGGAAATTCCAATAAACATCTGTAGCTTGTAAATCAAACGTCTGACTATCAAAACCACTTTCATATCTAAATGTATTTCCAGCTTTAAAATTAATTCCTAATTGTCTATGAATATCTGTATTAGAACTATTTGTATAATCAAAACCTAACTTAAAATTAGGTAGATTATTACTGGTTTGTCCTTTAAAGAAAATATTATTAGAATTAGCTGTTCTTTGTGAGTTTTTAAAACTAAATGTACCTCCTTTGTTTGCAGGAGCAGAAACGAAAAACCCTTGACCTACTGCAATATATTGTGGAGGAGAAGTATATGAAGATTCACCAAGTCCTGCGGTTCCCGTTGTTACTGAATTTGCTGCTACTCCCATAGCTTCATTACGTTGAGAATAACCACCAATATAACCATACGCTCCGTGACCTTCTACTTGAACATCAGTTGTTGTACTTTCACCTTTGTGTTCCCAGAAATATAACGTTCCGTCTATAACGGCACTATTGTCTTGAATAAACTTTTGTGTATCTATAACACTCGGATATGGGTTTCCAAC
>CAXICE010000175.1:0-3835 GCA_964022045.1 uncultured Polaribacter sp.
TAAAAAAAGAGCAACTCTAAGTTGTTCTTTTTTTATTTAAGCTTTTTATTATTTTCTAATAAATGAAAAATAGTTTTTTTAATCTTTTCATTTCCAATTTTTTTAAGCAACTCAAGATGTTTCGAATGATGTGTGTCAGTACCAACAAAATCATATAAACCTTCGTTTAAAAGTTTAGAACTTATTTTCTGAACATTATTACCATATTGTGGCGTAAGAGATAATAAGTTCAACTGGAATAAGCATCCAGCTTTTTTTAATTTATAATAATTTTCAAAATTAGTATGATAAAAATTGTATCGCTCTGGATGTGCTAATATTGGTTTGTAGCCTTTTAATTGAATTTCAAAAAGAACTTCATACAAGTTAAAAGGAGCACTGAAATAAGACATTTCAACCAAAACATAATTGTCCTTTAAGGTTAAAATATCGTCTTTCTCTAAAAGCTTTACAAACTGTTCATCCATCATATATTCTGCTGCTGCAGAAATTGTAACATCAGAAATGTTTTGACGCTTTAATTCGTTTTGAACTTCAAGTAGTTTTTCTTTAATTGTTTTGCTGCTATTTGGATAAACATCACCTAAAACATGTGGAGTAGTAATAAAATTTTTAATTCCATAGGAGCTCATTTTTTGAATCAATTCTATAGAACTTTGTAAATTCTTTGCACCATCGTCAATTCCTGGAAGCAAATGTGAATGAATGTCTACAAATCCTTTAGGAAAAAACTGATTTAGAGGTATGTTTTTCTTTTTAAAAAAGAGCATTTAATTTGTTGTTTATGCGAAAGTAGGCAATTAAAAACATATTGTAAATATTTTTTTGAAAACGAAATCAATGTAGTTAGTCGTATCGTTGCTTATTCAGTTTTGATATGTTATTTTTGATAAAATTCTACAAACATGATTTTAATTGCCGACGGAGGCTCAACAAAGGTAGATTGGATTGTTCTTAATGCAAAGAGCGAAGAAGTTTTTAAGGTTCAATCTTTAGGTTTAAACCCAGCTGTAGTTTCTGAAAATGAATTACAAAAAAGAGTTTCTGATATTTCTCAATTGATTGAAATCAAAAATGAAGTTTCAGAAGTCCATTTTTATGGAGCAGGTTGCGGAACTCCAATTCCAGTTAAAATTCTAAAAACGATTTTAGAAAGTATTTTTGTAAAAGCAAATGTTATTGTTGCTGAAGATATGTTGGCAGCTGTTTACGCTACTTCAGGTAGTAAACCAGCAATTGTTTCTATTTTAGGAACTGGTTCTAATAGCTGTTATTTTGATGGTGAAAATTTAGAAATGAAAACAGCTTCTTTAGGGTATACAATAATGGATGAAGCTAGTGGAAATTATTTTGGTAAAATCTTATTGAGAGATTTTTATTACGAAACCATGCCAAAATCTATTGCTCAAAAATTTCAAAAAAATTTTAATTTAGATGTTGATACAGTCAAGTTTCATTTGTATCGACAAGAAAATCCAAATATGTATTTAGCGAGTTTTGCTAAATTTATGTTTGATTATAAAAATGAAAAATACATCCGAAAAATTATAAAGAAAGGATTTAAGACTTTTTTCAAATACAGAATTTTACCGCTTGATAAATCACCTGAAATTCCAATCTATTTTATTGGCTCAATTGCATTTTATTTTAGAGATATTTTAGAGGATGTAGCGAGTAAATACGGTTTGAAAATTACTGGAATTATTCAGCGTCCAATTGATAGTTTAGTAAAATATCATCAAGAAAAAATTAATCAATAAAATTTAAAACTCTTTCTAAAGCCATTCCACGTGAGCCTTTTATGAGAATGTGTTGGTTTTTATAAGTAGTGTTTTCTAAATATTTCTGAAGCAATTCAAATGTTTTGAATCGTGTAAAGCTTGTTTTTGTTTGATTGAATAATTCGCCAATTAAAAAAGTGTTTTTTAAATTTAACTCTTTGCAATAATTACTAATAAATTGGTGTTCTTTTTCGCTTTCTCTTCCGAGTTCAAACATATCACCTAGAATAACAATTTTATTATCAGAATTAATAGCATTAAAATTTTCTAACGCAGCTTTCATGCTTGTTGGGTTTGCATTGTAAGCATCTAAAACAATTGTATTGTTATTTTTTGTTTTTATTATTTGAGATCGATTGTTTGTTGATTCGTAATTCTCTAATGCTTTTTTAATGTTTTTATTGTTGATTTTAAAATACTGACCAATTGTTATCGCAGCAGAAATGTTGCTAAAATTATAAGTTCCAATTAAATTAGTCTGAATTGTTAAATTATTAAATTTGATTTTTACATTTGGATTAGCCTCAACAAGCTCTATTGAATCTGATAACGGAATTGAATTTATTTCGATAGTTTTTTCAACCTGAATGGCATCATTTGTATTTACAAAAGCAGTTTTGTCATTGTTTTTTAAGTAATCGTACAATTCAGATTTTGCTTCAATTACTCCTTCTATGCTTCCAAAACCTTCTAGATGGGCTTTTCCAAAGTTTGTAATATAACCAAAATCAGGGTTTGCAATTGAACATAAAAATTCAATTTCTTTATGATGATTTGCTCCCATTTCTACAATGCCAATTTCTGTTTTTGGCGTCATAGATAATAAAGTTAATGGAACACCAATATGGTTGTTTAAATTACCGATAGTTGCAGTAGTTTTAAATTGAGTTTCTAATACTGTATTGATTAACTCTTTGGTAGTTGTTTTTCCGTTACTTCCTGTTAATCCAATAATCGGAATCTTTAATTCTTTTCTATGAAAGGTTGCAAGTTCTTGTAGCGTTTTAAGAACGTTATCAACTAAAATAATGTTATCGTTTGTTGCGAATTTTTCTTCATCAACAATACTATAAATTGCCCCTTTATTTAAAGCTTCTTCAGCAAAAATATTTCCATTAAAATTTTCTCCTTTTAAGGCAAAATAAATGGTGTTTTTTCTTATTTTTCTTGAATCTGTATCTACCAGAAAATGTTGAGAATAAATTTTATATAAACTTTCAATATTCATTTTTTAAATATAAAAAACCTCATTGTAATATAGCACAATGAGGTTGTATAATTTCTAAAAAGAAAAACTATCTTTTAGAGCTTCTTGCTCTTTTTCTAGTATTGGTCATTTGTCCAACTCTATCAGTTACACATCTAAAACCAATAAAATTAGTAGACATATATTCTGGTAAATACCTTCTTTGCGCAGGATCTAACCAGTATTCTCTATCGCTCCAAGAACCTCCTTTATATACTCTTGTGTTGTCGCCAATTAAAGTAGACCTAAAGGTTGTATCGTATTTTTTTACAATATTCCCTAAACTATCTCTTTCATCTCTTGGTGTTTTTGGAGAATTGTACATAGCAGGATCGTTTGCAAATTGTGTTAAATCTGATTGATAAAATCTAGAAGAATTTCTGTCACCATCACCTAAGTTTGCGTTATTAGCAACTCCATAATTTCTTCTCATGTAAATTTCATCCTTTGTAATTGGAACATATTTAATGCTTCCAGGTAAGTATAACGGAACAATTTTTCCATTATCTAAAGTATCATACTCAATAGAATTTTCATCAACAATAACAACTTTACCATCTTTGTTAATCATCTTTTTTGTAAAGATATTTCCTCTGTAATAGTTAAAGTCATTTGCTTCAACATTAATATGTGGTCTGTAAACATCCGCAACCCATTCAGCAACATTTCCAGACATATCGTATAATCCGAAAGCATTTGGAGGATATGATTTAATTTTAATTGGAATATCAGAACCATCGCTGCTCCAACCAGATAAACCGCTATAATCTCCTTTAGATTGTTTAAAGTTTGCTAATTGATCTCCTTT